>DATEOP010000383.1:0-5771 GCA_035274065.1 Burkholderiaceae bacterium | reverse complement strand
CTGTCCACCTTGACAAGGGATCGTGGTGTTTTCGATCCTTGGTCAGGGCTGACGGTAGGGCGCGTCGTTCGAAAGGCGGTGACGTCGCGCGTATCACGCCGACCAGCAGGCACACGCAGCGCGTATCGCGGCCAGCGTAATTCCAAGCTGCTACCCCGTCACGCGGCGCCCTCCTATGCGGACTCGTAGACTTCGAACAGACCGAGCCGCCGCCGACGGCGCGGCTGCGCATCTGCCATGAAAGAGAACACGTCCTGGCAATCGAAGCACGCGAACAACTCGAGTTCTGTCGGTTCTCCATCGACAATCGCTTCGACGTCGAACGAAGCGCATGCCAGACAGACCGGTCTCATGCGTCGCACTAGCGGCGATCCCCTTTGTCGCCCTGGCCCGGCTTCGATCGGGTCTTGGCTTTGCGCCTGACATCGCTGCTCAACGATCTGCCTTGATCGTCGCTCTCGGCAAATTGTCCGGTCTTGCTTCGCCGTACGTAGCGCTTATCACCTCGCGGTGCAATCAGTTCGCGCTTGGCCGCTGCCCTCCTTCCGGCCTTTTTCGCAGTCTTCCCCGTCTTACTGGTCTTGGCTCTGCTGGATTTCTTCTTCGTTGCCATGGCTTGCTCCTCGGTTAATGACATTGCCATTGCTTATGCATGGCCGTTGCAAACAAAGACTGGTCACGCTGCTGCCGCTGCTTCCATTGGCACAATCTGCGGCGGCAACGGCGCGTCGAGAGAAGCACAAATCATGCGCAGCGTGCTTGCGGCGCGCCAGTTCGTCTCACTGTCGACAAATGCAGTGGCGGTCGCAGCCTTGATCAGTTGCGGTTTGGCGAGTGGGGCGAGTTGATTCAATCGATCGAGCGCAGCGGATACCTGGTCCAGTTGGATGGCTTCAGCGCCAACGAACTCGACATTCATGTTCGACAACAACAGGGCACCGGCGTTGAACGCGTGCTCAGGTCGCTTCGGCAGCCTGACCACAGCGATCAACGAGAGCACCAGGGCAGCATCCCTCGGCAACTCGCTGACCGATCGATATCGCACCGGTACCGCTTTGGTGGCGTCCGGTCCGAGCCTCCGGTTCAAGATCGTGAATAGAAGGAACTCGCGAATGGATACTCGGCCATCGGCGACGATCAGCATATGAGCCAGCTTGAGGACGCGCTGCCGAGCGGGGCCTGGAAGCTTCCGCAATGCAGGCATAGCGAGGTCCAACAGTGGTTGACGCGCGCCGGGCGGCAGTTGCTGGATCAGACCGTGGTAGTGCTCCGCAAGCTGAGAGGCTTCGGTACCGTACGCCTCGGCGATCAACTCGCACTGCTGCCTGCGCAGGTCGCTGGCCTTGTCTACCAGCAATGCAAATACGATCACTTGTGCATGGATCGCGTCGCTCGCTGCGCCACGGAGTGTGTCGACTGTCGCGCGTTGCGACTCATCGAGCGCAAACTCACGACTCGCAGGTGGCGCCACGGTGCCAACCGCTGCTGCAATCTCACCTTGTGCAGCGGCTCCGGCCGCCGCAGCCGCGACCAGACCTGCAACCGGTGACAGAGCATTTAACTCCGATAGTTGGCGAACCTGGCGCGGGGCTGCCGCATCTTCTCCCGCCATCGCAAGCGCTAACGCGTTTTCTGGCGCAGGAAGAAATGCCTGCTTGCGCCCATAAATTCGCTTCACGCGCTCTTCCAGTGAAGGATGCGTTGCGAACAGGCCCCGCACGAACGTAGGCCGTGCCGCCCCCAGGAAAAGGTGGGACAGCGCTTCGGCCTGTGGATGATCGATACGCGTGCCCAGTCCGGTCGTTTCTGTCAGACCGCCGATTTTGCGCAGCGCGCCGCCAATACCGTCCGGGTTACGTGTGAATTGCACCGCGCTCGCGTCGGCAAGAAATTCGCGCTGCCTCGAAACCGCCGACTTGATCAGGCGTCCGAAGAAAACGCCGATGTAGCCCAGCAGCCACAGCGCCACGCCGGCGAAAAATAAGATTGCCATCCCGTTTCCGCTGCGGCTACTTCCGCCACGGCTGCGGCCGCCGACTTCGAGCAGCAGACGGCCGGCCAGCGCGACGATCAGCAAGCCATGCAGCACGCCAATCAGCCGCAGATTGAGACGCATATCGCCGTTGAGCACATGCGAAAACTCATGCGCAATGACGCCCTGCAACTCGTCGCGCGACAGACGCGTCAACGCGCCGCGAGTAACCACGATCACCGCGTCGTTGATCGACTGCCCGGCAGCGAAAGCATTGATCGCCGGCTCGTTATCCATCACGTACACACGCGGCGTCGGCACACCCGATGCAATTGCCATTTCTTCGACAACATTGATCAGGCGGCGGTCGAGCAGATCGCCGGTAGTCATGTCGACTTCGCGCGCGTCAACGAGGTTGGCGACCGAAGCGCCGCCAGCGCTCAGTGCCGTCAACTTGTAGGCGGTGCCACCGCCGATTAACCCGAGAACGACGCATGTGTTGAAGAAGTAAAACCCTGCCGGCAGTGCGCCGGCGACGCGGGACGTGCCCGAGGGCATCAGAAATCCAAAGTAAATCGCAGTAGCGGCGAAGTTGACTGCGATGATGATCGTAAGAACGGCAATGACGAATAACACGACCAGATGGCGCGTTGATCGACGAGCAGTCTCCTGGTGGTGAAAAAAATCCACGATGCCGTTGCGCTACAGCGGGCGGGCGCCGTAGCCGGCCATGGCGCCAGTACCGATTGCCAGCACCGCCAGTGTGAAAATCAGCGACACCGCCGTCCAGAAATGCGTCGGATCGTCATCACGCCGTAGCCATTCGCCTGCGAGATCGTTGTCCCACAGCGTGCCCCGCCGAACGCTGATCACCCCCCAGTAAACGAGCCCCGCGCCGCACGCGAAAAGGACCCACATGGCGATCATGACGCGCAGCGCCCGACATCGCAGAAGCATTTACTGTTGCTGCCGAAAGATCGTCGGGCCTCGCAAGCCATTTTTCGGAAACCAATCCGACAAAAGCAGGCGTGCACTTTTGTCGACCGGTTAGAACTGAACGCGAACCGCTTGCCTCTCCTCGTCGCTTTCAGTCGATTGCAGCAACTCGGCCGGCGCAAATGTGAAGGCGCCTGCGATCACGTTGGTCGGAAACTGCTGCACGGCAGTGTTGTAGCTCATTACGGAATCGTTGAATGCCTGGCGCGCAAACGAAATCTTGTTTTCAGTGCCGGTTAACTCTTCAGTCAACTGCATCATGTTCTGATTGGCCTTCAGATCGGGATAAGCCTCGGCCAGGGCAAAAAGCTTCGACAATGCGCCACTCAATGCTCCCTCGGCAACGACGAGCCCCTGGATGGCCTGTGGTGAGCCCGGATCCGCGGCGGCTGCTGTATTCGCGCTCACCGCCGAATTGCGCGCCCGAATCACGTTCTCGAGCGTCTCTCGTTCGTGCTTCATGTAGGCCTTGGCGGTTTCGACGAGATTTGGAATCAGGTCGTAGCGACGCTTGAGCTGGACATCGATCTGCGCAAACGCATTCTTGAACCTGTTGCGCAGACTGACGAGCCGGTTGTAGGCACCCACCACCCAAAACACGATTGCCGCGATAACGACCAGCGTGATGATCCAACCCATCGAATCCTCCTCCAGTCAAACAATCAGACGGCACATGCCCGGCTCGCCGCTATCACCGTAAATTCAAGGCGCGCGGACTATAAGACAAACACCTGCGCACGCAAGCCCTGATTGACGGACGGTGGCTGCTTCCGTCCGTCAATCGTGTTCGTCAACGCACCGGAGCCGGCGAAGTCGTGACCGGTGTGGTGGTAACCGGGGCAGTTGACGTTGACGGTTGCACTGCCGGTGAGGCTGATACCGCGCGGCCGCGGTTGATCTCTTCCGCCGACGCGACGTCGAACAGCTTGACGACTTGCTTCACGCCGGGCACGCGGCTAGCAACATGCGCTGCGACATCGGCTTCCTTCTGCGTGACTGCACCCATCAGATAGATCGTGCGTCGGTCGGTGACGATGTCGATCGAGTTGAACCCAATCTCGCGCGTATTCACAAAAGCCGCACGCACGCGTGCTCCCAGCGTGTTGTCCTCCGTGCGCTCGCCGAAGGTTGAGGGCTTCGCAACAACCAGTTCGTTGTTGACGACGCGCACCTCTTTGGAGGCGGTAGCTACAAGGCCCGCACGAGCCTTGACCTCTTCACTGTTGACTTCGCCAGTTAGCAAGACACGTCGCTCGAAACTATTGACGTTGATGTGAATGTCGTTGCCGCGCAGTGCATCCTCCAATTCGTTGGCAACCCTGACCTGGATCGTTTTGTCATCGAGCTGCGTACCGGTGCTGCGGCGGTCGGTGGCAACGATCGCCGTGCCCGCCGCCACGGCCCCGATGACCAAAGGCGCGCAGCCCGACAATGCCGCCATCGCCAGCGACAACGTGCCCAGCAATTGTTTATCCATCAGTTTCATTCCACTCTCCGCTCTCACTCATCTGGATTGAAATGCATCGCGTATCCACTCGATTGTGCCACCGGCGTTGACGGTGACGACATCGAACCGACACGCGGGCCAGCGTTCTCCGTAGTGCGCCAGCAGCCAGTGCTGCGCGGCACGCTCAATTCGTTTTTGCTTCATCGAATCAACGGAAACCGCCGCCCCGCCGAACCGGGAGCCGGTACGCATGCGGACTTCGACAAATACGAGCACTTCGCGTTCAAATGCGATCAAATCGACTTCGCCATCGCGGTAGCGCGCATTGCGTGCAACGACGCGGCAGCCCGATGCGATCAGGTGCCGGGACGCGGCCGCCTCAGCCTCGTCCCCGGCGCGCTGCTTTGACGTTCGCACCGATTCGGAAAAAGCTTTCATCAGCGAGCCACCTCTTCGCGCTCGATCATTCCGTTGCGATAAATCGCCCATACGGGAACACGTTCGACACGCACGCTTTGCGCGCGATCAACGCGCAGCCGGCCCGTCACACCGTCCACCTCGAATCGCACCTCACCTTTCATCCAGACGTGCGCGACGCGGAACGCGTCGATTCCAAGCGCATATAGCCGCGCCGTTTCGAGCGTCATTGGTCGCCCCGCTGGCGGATAGACCATGACCGCAGGGTGATCGGGCTGCAGCAGCCACGGCATATCGACGAACCGGACGCCTTCTAAATCAAAGGCGAGCGCGGACGCGGCGGGCGAACCCGCCGGATCCCCAACGTACAGCAGAGAAGTTCCGAAGACGCCAACGCCGCGTGGAATTCGCGACCGCACCAACGAGGCCTCGCGCGCGCCAAGCGCGAGGAATACCGCATCGAAGTTGCCGGCTTCAAACTGCCGGCCCAGACGCGTCAGCGCAGACGGTGTCGCCTCGACCGTCAACGGCGATTCGGCCGCCGCGCGTAGCGCATTGACGTACGCCTGCGCGATTCTCTTTTCAAGAGCACCGAGGCCGGCAATCACCATGATGCGCGGGCCAGTCGACACTCCAGGCCGTAGATTGATAAAGCTCGACAGCGCGCCTTGAACCACGCGCTCGGCCTCGGCTTCGGCCGACAGGCCCAGCGCAATCATCGTTGCCGGAGCACTCGCATCGCGATCAGGAAAATTGAGCGCAACAAGCGGCAGCACGGCGCGCCCACCTTCGACGATCGAATTCACCTGGTCGCGCCGCAAAGGGCCGACGGCGACGCGAACGCCGCGATCGCGCGCGGCCGCCAGTGCAACGCCGATCTGCTCGACCTCGTCGCCGATCTCGATCACCTGAATCGTCGCGGTGCTTCCGCTCGCCTTG
>DATEOP010000382.1:0-2631 GCA_035274065.1 Burkholderiaceae bacterium | reverse complement strand
TGTTTCTGCCGATTCGCTTGAGTCGCGCGAGCGCCAGGTTGTCGCGCACGCTCATTCCCGCAAAGAGCGCCCTGCCCTGCGGCACGTAACCGACGCCGAAACGCGCGATCTGCCACGCTGGAAGTCTGGCCAACGGCAGATCGCCGAGCGCAATAGTGCCGTTCGCAGGCGACACCGTACCGACAATCGTTTTCAGCAACGTCGATTTGCCGGCGCCATTGCGGCCGAGCAGCGCAACGATCTCGTGCTCGTGCACCGTCAGCGCGACATTCTTGATGATGTGACTCTTGCCGTAAAAGGCATCGACCGCGTCGAGCGTCAGCAGTGACGGCGCCGCGGCTCGCTCGGCACTGCCGCGAGCAGTCGCGGCGAGCGCAGCGGTGCCTGAACCGATATAGATCTCGCGCACCGCCTGGCTTGAACGTGCATCGGCCGCATTGCCCTCAAACAGAACCTTGCCATCGTTCATTACGGTCACGCGATCGGCCAGCGCGAACACACGATCGATGTCGTGTTCGACCAGAAGGACGGGTAAATCCGACGAAATCCGCTTAATCAATTGAGCAACGCGCTCGCGCTCGGCCGCTGCGAGGCCCGCCAGCGGTTCGTCGAGCAGTAACACCCTCGGTGCGCACGCCAACGCCAAGCCCATGTCGAGCAAGCGCTGCCCACCGTAAGAAAGCTCGCCCCCTTCCGCGCGCTCGATGCCGCTCAAGCCGAGAAAGCGGATGAGCTGCGTGGTTTCCTGCATCACCGGGTCGACTGAGGTCGTTCGCGTCCAGCCGTTGAAGCGACCCCGCGCTCGCGCCTGCACGGCCAGGCGCAAATTCTCATGCACGGTCAGCGAGGGAAACAGGTTGGTGATTTGAAACGAACGGGCAACTCCGGCAGCGACGATCCGATGCGGAGCTGCGCGCGTGATGTCAGCGCCCGCCAGCATCACGCGACCGCGATCAGGCGGCAGGAGACCGGAGATCAGATTGAAGAGCGTCGTCTTGCCAGCACCGTTCGGACCAATCAATGCATGTAACGAGCGTGCCCCGACCGCGATGCCAGCATCCTGCACCGCGCGAATACCGCCGAACGATTTGGCGAGTCCTTCGGCCGCGAGAACCGCCCCCGTATCCGTTGCATGCGCACGCACGAACGCAGGCAGTTCAACGTCGTGTTCAATCGCGCGTCCCGCCATCGCCGCAGCTTCGATCTGACGCTTACGTAAAGGCGCAGTCAAACGCTGCCATACACCCACCAGCCCGCGTGGAGAAAACACGACAAAGCCGACGAACAGCAGCCCGAAGAACCACAGCCAGTTGGCGGTCCAGATCGACAGGTACTCGCGGAACAAAATGTAGAAAAGCGCGCCGAGCGCTGGACCGAGCAAGCTGCGCATGCCGCCGATGATGACCATCGCCAGCAGCTCGCCGGAAAATGACACCGCAGTCGGATCGGCAGAGGCAAAGCGATGATGAAACGCGAACAGCACGCCCGCCAAGCCGGTCAGCACGCTTGACAGCACGAACGCGGCCAGCTTGTAGCGAGCCGTCGGATAGCCGATGAATTGCGCGCGTTGCTCGTTCTCACGAATCGCATTTAGAACGCTGCCGAGCGGCGATGTATGGAAACGCGACAGGCCGTACACCGTCGCAAGTCCGACCGACGCGACCAGCGCGTAATACGCCCAGCGGTTTTCAAGATCAAAGCCGAACCAGTTGGCGCGCGCCAAGCCACCTAACCCGTTTTCGCCGCCGGTAAACGCCGTCCACCGAAATGCAACCGAGTACACCAGTGCCGACAAGGCCAATGTCAGCAACGAGAAGTACACGCCCCGCCGGCGCAGCACCAAAAATCCGATTGCCGCAGAAGATAGCGTCAGGAAGACAAGGGCAAACAACGTGGGCCACAGCATCGATCCCTGAAACCAGTGCAGCTGTGCCAGCGCAGCGGCGTAGGCACCTAGCCCGAACCACGCCCCATGCCCGAATGACACGAGCCCCGTCTGACCCACCAGAATATTGAGTGCCATGCATGCAACGGCGAAGATCACGACATCGGTTGCGCTGGTCATCGTCAGTCCGCCCGCCAACAACGCGAACGGCAATACCACAAGCAGCACAGCCGCAACGACGACGGGTGAACGGAGCATCGAATTGCGCAGCTGCATCGTCACTCGAAGCGCTGAATCCGCTCGCCGGTTAGCCCGCGGGGGCGGATCAGCAGCACTAGCAGCATCAACAGATACATCGATGCGTCCGCCGCAGGCGGTAGGAAGTAAACCGTTAGCCCACGGACCACCCCGACAATCAGCGCTGCCCAGACGACGCCCCAGAATGAACCTAAACCACCGATGACCACTACGACGAACGCGGCGGTCAGAATCTCGGCGCCCATCGCCGGGTGCACGCCCGAGATCGGCGCCAGCAACACACCCGCCAACGCGGCCAGACCCACGCTCAGCGCGACGATGCTCGCCATGTAGGGCTTCAACGAAATTCCGAGCGCAGCGACCATATCCGGGTTCTGCACACCGGCCCGCACGACACGACCGAAGGATGTTCGCTGCAGCAGAAACCATAGGCCCGCCACGCAGGCCACGGCTACGCCGAGCATCAGCAGCCGGTACGTTGAATAGAT
>DATEOP010000381.1:0-2359 GCA_035274065.1 Burkholderiaceae bacterium | reverse complement strand
CGATTCGCTCCTGCAATGGCCGGCCCGACCATGCAGGCTGGGCTGCGCGCGCGGCACGATACTTGGCCGCGATCGATTGCGCGTCGTCCTGCGGCAATTCTGCGATCGTCGCGCCGTTGGCTGGGTTACGAATTGTCAGCGTGCTCATTAGCCACGCCGGCTTGCGTTAGTCGCGCTGAGAAAATCTTTGAGAATAGGATCGCCCGATAGCGTCGCGCTGCTTTTCCAGTCGTGAAACTCGGGGTGCCATTGAACAGCGGCGACGTAGGAGCCGCCGGTCCACCGGAACGCCTCGATCATTTGATCATCCGGCGCAATTGCCTCGACGATAAAGCCGTCAGCAAGCTTCTTGACGCTTTGATGGTGAACGCTGTTGACCCGCGCGCGTTTGATGCCGGGGTAGAGATTGCAAAGTCGTGTATCCGGCACGAATTCAATTTCATGAAAGTTCTGATCGTAAAGCGCTGCATCTCGATGCGTCTGGCTGCCCGGCAATTGCGTCGCGATGTCCTGGTACAGCGTGCCTCCATACGCCACGTTGATCACTTGCAGACCGCGGCAGACGCCAAGCACCGGTTTGCCGACGTCGACGAACGCGCGCAGCAGAGCGATCTCGTATTCGTCACGCACGCGATCACCACTCCACTCGGGCTTCAGCGGCGTCTCGCCGTAGCTATTCGGTGAAACGTCTGACCCGCCATGCAGAACAAGACCATCGAGCATTGACGCGTAGTCGTGCAGCGTCACGTCACCGCGCTTCGTCGGGCCTTCCGGGGAAGGGATCACAAGCGCAAGTGCACCGGCCGACTGCACCCAGTGCACAATCGACTGTTCGACGTATTGCAGCGTCTTACCCGTGAAAACCGGACGCTTTGCATCGGCGTGAAAGAAGCACACCGAGATCCCGATCCGCTGGCGTTTATTCATCGGGCTTCACATCGCCTGCTCGAAAAAGCGCGTGAAATCAGCGCGAGTGCACGGCCGAGGATTCGTCTGATGGCAGATATCCTTCTCGGCGATATTGACCAGCGCCGATAACTGCGCCGGTTTCACGCCGACCGCAGAGAGCGACGCTGCAATACCGATTTCATTCTTCAAGCGCACGAGCCACGGAACAAAATCATCGGCCGTGCCAGCGCCGACGACGTGCGCCAGCTCCGAAAACTTTGCGCCGGCGGTTTCCCGATTGAAACGCATAACCGGCTCGAGCATCAGTGCGTTCGCCAGCCCATGATGCAGATCGCAGACGGCGCCCAGCGCGTGCGCGCACGAATGCACTGCGCCAAGATCCTTCTGAAACGCGATCGCGCCCATCATCGACGCCATCATCATGTCGGCGCGCGCTTGCAGATTGCGTCCGTCTTTAACGGCCGTCGGCAACGCGCGTGCAGCGATCCGCACCCCCTCGAGTGCGATGCCGTCGCACAGCGGATGGAACGCCGGCGACAAGTAAGACTCGATGTTGTGCGTCAGCGCATCCATTCCGGTCGCTGCCGTAATTGCGGGCGGCAGATCGAGCGTTAGCGCCGGATCGGCGAACACTGCCTTTGCAAGCAACTTCGGCGAAAAAATCACCTGCTTAACGTGGGTCTGGTCATCGCTTACGACGCTCGACCGTCCCACTTCGGAACCGGTTCCGCTCGTCGTGGGCACGGCAACGATATGCGGAAGCTCACTTGTGATCGCGCGTACACGCGGATGGTCCCACGCATATTCGATCACATCGCCTTCGTGAACCGCCAAAAGCGCGACCACCTTCGCTACGTCGAGCGCCGCGCCGCCGCCGATGCCGATCACGCAATCAGCCTGATGCGCACGAAAGGCGTCGCGCCCTTGCATCGCCTGCGATGCCGTCGGATTGCCTTGCACGCCGGTGAACAGATGAACACTCAACCCGGCGCCGAGGTTCGCCACAAAATTCTTGAATACAGGCAGTGCAGCGAGACCGTTATCCGTCACGACAATGGGTCGCGCAAAACCGCGCTCTCGTAGATGATCGCCCACAAGGTTGCTGGCGCCGGCTCCAAACTGGATGTCGGTGGGAAAGGAAAATCGCGAGATCGTCATTGCTGAGCCAGACTAATTGATACGCACCCACCGTAATTCAAGCACATCGTTGGGCCATTGCACGACCTCGATGCTCGGCCGCATCACCCATGTCAGCTTCCGCCGATACAGCGGAATCAGCGGCAGGTCGGCGTTCATGATGCGCAACGCATCACCGGTCAGTGTGCGCCGTCGTTGAATGTCCGGCTCCACGCGTATCGCATCGATCAGCGCATCGAGCTTCGCGTTCGAGTAGCGTCCGCCGTTGAAGGTGCCGCTGCCTGCCAGGTCCCAGGTGCGAATCACGTTGTTC
>DATEOP010000380.1:0-3292 GCA_035274065.1 Burkholderiaceae bacterium | reverse complement strand
GCTCAGCGGGTTCAACAGCCCGTCGAAAGCAAATCAGGAAGCGTTCGATCGCGCGGTAGAAGCCGTGGCGACCGCCGCACGCGTGTTGATCGAATCGCTGGTGACCACCGCAGACCCGCGCGACCGCGAGGTTGAAGCGGCGCGCGCACAGGCCAAGGCGGCAGTAAGGTTTGGAACAGCTGCCTGAGGAGTGAAGTCGCAGTGCAAGCCGCAGTAGATGTTGCCACGGCAGATGCGCCAGCGCATCGGAACGACCTAAGCGCGCTTGCGGCGCGAATTGTTCAGTGGGGCGAAGAGTTGGGCTTCGCACACATCGGTATCGCCGACGTCGACGTGGCTGCTGCCGCTGCCCGATTCGACGCGTGGCTTGCCGACGGACGCCACGGCGACATGGACTACTTGCAGCGCCACGCTGCGTTGCGCGCGGACCCCTCCCGGTTGTTACCTGGTGCGTTACGCGTGATTGTGGCTCGCATGAACTACCTTCCGCGCGACACACGGTCCAATTGGGCTCAACACGAGCTTGATCAATTGAATGAACGCAACACTGCCGTCGTGTCGATGTATGCGCGAGGCCGCGACTACCACCGAGTACTGCGTGACCGATTGCAGAAGCTCGCCTCGCGAATCGAGGTGGAGGTCGGACGGCTTGGCTATCGCGCTGCGACTGATTCGGCGCCGGTGCTCGAAGTTGAGCTGGCGCGCAAGGCGGGACTCGGCTGGCGCGGAAAGCACACGCTTCTTCTGTCGCAGGATGCCGGATCAATGTTTTTTATCGGGGAGATTTTGACGGACTTGCCTCTGCCGGTTGATGAGGCGACCAGCAATCACTGCGGTACTTGCTCGCGTTGCATCGAAGTGTGCCCGACACGCGCGATCACCGCGCCGTATCAGCTCGATGCGCGACGTTGCATCTCTTATCTGACGATCGAACACCATGGCTCAATTCCGCCTGAGCTACGGCCATTGATCGGCAATCGCATTTATGGCTGCGACGACTGCCAGCTTGTTTGCCCATGGAACAAGTTTGCACACACCGCCGAACTCCCCGACTTCGATGTACGCAACGGACTCGATCGGGCAACGCTGATCGAATTGTTTGCATGGGACGAAACGCAGTTCAATGAGAGGCATGCTGGCTCGGCGATTCGCCGCATCGGTCACGAGCGATGGCTGCGCAACATTGCCGTCGCGCTTGGCAATGCGCGGACGGGACGCGAAGTGATCGCTGCGCTGCGAACCCGCGCAGATCATCCAAGTGCGCTGGTGCGCGAGCACGTTGCGTGGGCGATCGCGCAGCATGTCGCGCACTGAGCGGTGCAGTCAGCGCCCCTTATACTCAGTGGCTCGATTTAGCGAGAGCCAGAACATCGGCCGCTGTAGCTCAGCTGGTAGAGCAGCGCATTCGTAATGCGAAGGTCGGAGGTTCGACTCCTCTCAGCGGCACCAACATTTTTTGCGAGTTCGCCCACCGTGCTAGGAGCAGGTATGTTCAACCACAAACTACTGATAGCAATCGCCGCCGCACTGTTCTGCTGTGCCGCGCTTGCGCAGGATAAGGTCGTCTATCACTTCGGCGAGGGCCTTGCGCAGGCCACTAATGGCCTGCGCAACATCCGCAACCATCTGGAGGTCGACCCAAAGGCCAAGATCGTGGTCGTCGCGCATGCGCAAGGCGTCGACTTTCTGATGAACGGCGCGCAGGATGCGAACAAGAATCCGTACAACGTCATCGTCGAGGATCTGAAGTCGCAGGGTGTGACATTTGAAGTGTGCCAAATCACGCTGCGCAATCGGAAGCTCGAACAAAAGCAGTTCATCCCCGAGGTGACGTTCACACCGTCGGGCGTGCAACGAATCACGCAATTGCAAAGCCGCGATGGTTATGCATATCTGAAGCCCTAAGCTGCATGGGTTTTAGCGTTACCGTCCGCCCCAGCGGTCGCACGTTTAGCGTTGAGAACGACGAGACTGTGCTCGAGGCTGCGCTGCGCAGCGGTGTCGGCCTGCCTTATGGATGCAAGAACGGTGCGTGCGGCACCTGCCGCGGAAAACTGCTCGAAGGCCGCCTAGTACACCGCTTGCACTCGTCGTCGGCGCTGTCGGCTGACGACGAAGCCAGAGGGTTCGCGCTGTTTTGCTCGTCTCGCCCTGTAACCGACATTGTGATCGAGGCCCGCGAGCTGACCGGGTTTGGCGACATTCCGATTCGCAGGATGCCGGCGCGCATTGCGAAGATAGAGTGGCCGGCCCCTGATGTCGCTGTCATATCGCTGCAGCTGCCGACCAACGAGCGCTTACAGTTTCGCGCCGGCCAGTATCTTGATTTCATTCTGAAGGACGGAACCCGCCGCCAGTACTCGATCGCGACCGCGCCGCACGCGGACGAACTCATCCAGTTGCATATCCGCCGCACGCCCGGCGGTGTCTTCACCGATCGGCTATTCGGCGCTGTCGAGCCGCCCGTCAAGGAGCGCGACATTCTGCGTATCGAAGCGCCGCTCGGCACGTTTTTTTTGCGCGAAGACAATATGCGTCCCATTGTGCTGCTCGCGGGAGGAACTGGATTTGCTCCGGTCAAAGCGATTGCAGAGCATGTGTTCTACAAGCGTATCAATCGCGATGAAGCCGGCAAGCCAGCGCGCGACGTGTACCTGTACTGGGGCGCCCGCGCGCGACCCGATCTGTATATGCCAGACCTCCCTGAACAATGGACGCGCGAGCAGCCCAACTTTCGATATATCCCCGTGCTGTCTGATCCGCGGCTAGAGGATGCTTGGCAAGGTAGGACTGGATTTGTTCATGATGCGGTCATGGATGATCTACCCAACCTTTCAGCGTTCCAGGTTTATGCGTGTGGTGCACCGGCAATGATCGACGCTGCACGGCGCGACTTCGTTGGACAATGTGGGTTGCCGGATAGCGAGTTCTTTGCTGACGCGTTCACGACGCAGGCAGATCTCGTTGGTGCGAACGTTTGACGGAGCGATGATGGCAAAGCCGAAAGTCTTTATTGATGGCGAGCATGGCACTACCGGGCTCGAGATTCGTGAGCGGTTAATGGCACGCAATGACATCGAGCTGGTGAGCTTGCCCCTCGAAGATCGCAAGAACGCACTCGCCAAGCTCGATGTGTTGAATCGCGTTGATCTGGTGATCCTTTGCCTTCCCGACGATGCTGCGCGGGAAACGGTGGCGTTGGCGGGGCAGGGCGCAACGCGCTTCATCGACGCAAGCAGTGCGCACCGTACCGCGTCCGGCTGGGTCTATGGCTTTCCCGAGATGACGCGAA
>DATEOP010000379.1:0-19418 GCA_035274065.1 Burkholderiaceae bacterium | reverse complement strand
CTGACAACCAGGCGGCAGCGCACAGCTGCCACTTCCGTTATCCGTGCACGGAAGAAGGCAGTCGCGATCACGCGCAGGGTCACAAGCTGGCGGGATCTCGCAGCCTGGTGAGCCAAAACCGTTCGGACAGCTCGCGCAGCTAGGATCCCACCACGGGCAAGTCGGTAGCGGATTGCCGGGCGGCGCGGCTCCGGGGTCCACTGGAGTACCGTTGTTGCCAGGCCCTGGATTCGACCCATTGCCGCCCTCGATTGGCGGGCTCATCATGCGCACGGTGGTGTGTGCAACGAGCGGAATGCGGCCGCGTTGCACCAGCGAGCTGCGAAACGCATCGGTGTCGTTCGGATTCATGCGCGCCAGCGCCCACGTGTAGAAGCGCCCCACCATTGGCATCTGCTTTTGCTGCGGGATGCCGTAGGTGACGCGAATCTTCAACAGGTTTGCATCGGCCATGGTCTGGCCAGATGCGTTTGTGTTTGGATCGCTGTTGCATCCGGGAACGTCCCGCGGACAGCGAATGAATCCAAGGTTGTCGTTGGGAATCACGCGCGCAGCGCCGGTCCCTAGCTGCGCCTGCAGCTCAGGGCTGTTGTAGTCGTTGAAACTCTCGATGGTTGGTGACAGCACTTCAATCCGCACGTTGGCCGCGGCGAGATCGGCCGCAGCGCGTGCCTGCGCCTGCGTGAGCTCTAGTAGCGATGTACCGCCGCCGTAGTAGCCGACCATCCCTCGGACGAACGCTGCTGTCATCGAGTTCATCGAAGCGTTGCTGAAGCTGCCGGCGCGTGCGGCTGCGGCGGTGGCGTGGTTGACCTGGCTCTTCGCGTGAAATGCGAACGCCGCCTGCAGCACTGCCATGATCATCATTAGCAGCGTCGGAACGACGACGATGAACTCGACGATCGTCGCGCCATGGTGGGTCTTACGAGCTGCAAGGGCGGTCACGTCAACTCCCGATTCCGCTTAGCGCCGCATCGAGCACCGCGCCTGGATAAAGCTGGTGCGCAGCCGCGCCGCCGGCTGATAACTCCAGCACCGCCGCTGCTCCTGGATGCGACGCAATGCGCCACGGTCGCAGCGAGCGCGCGACGCGCAACACTCGGCCCAGAGGATCGAGGAAGACCACGTCGATCGTGTAACGCATGCCGAAGGTGTGAATGAATGCACACCCTGGGAGCAGCAGCGCTTCGTTAGCGGCGAGTGGCGGTCGCAGCAGCAGACCGCGCGCGCGTTGCAAGAAGCCGCCTGCAATACGAACGTGCAGTACACGCGCCATGAAGGTCCCTTTCATAGTCCTGACGCCAGAAACTTCATCACGATCGGGAACGCGATCACGACAAACGTGCACGGGAAGATGAACGCGATCAACGGAAACAACATCTTGACCGGCGCTTCCATCGCGAGCTTCTCGGCGCGCGTAAAGCGCTCCGTGCGGCGCTGCTCGGCCTGCGCACGCAGGATCGGACCAAGGTTCATGCCCATGCTCTCAGCCTGGATCAACGCGCTGACCAGGCTGCCAACTGCAGGCTCGTTCATGCGCTCGGCAAATGTGCGCAATGCATCTGTCCGCGACTTGCCGGCACGCACGTCGCGCAGGATGCGCGTGATTTCCTCGCGTAACGGGCCAGCCGGGCCGCGCCGCATTGCCTGTTCGAACGCGCCGGTGAGGTTCAGGCCGGCTTCGACGCAGAGCGTGATGATGTCGAGATAGAAGGGCAGCTGTTTCAGCAGCAGCCGCTTGCGTGCGTCGATCCGATCCTTCAGCCAGATCGCGGGGTACAAGTAGGCGAAAGCGCCTGCGCTGAACGCGTACCACTTCGGCGGCTGCAGAAAACTGTCTGCCAGCCAGATGGCTAGAGCGGTGGCGAGCGCGGCGGCTACGATCCGGCCAGCGATGTACTGCTCGGGCGATAACGTGTAGTCGAGGCCCGCCTTGCGCAGCTTGATCATCGCTGCCTGCCGCCGCGATGGGGGGACTAACCGCCCTAGGTAGTACGCGATCCACTGGATTGGCCACCACACCAGGCGGAACCCGATCGGCGGTCGGTCTAGATACGTGCGATCTTCCTCCGGCACGTCGGCGACGGCACGTCCAATCACCCATGAGACCAGCATGGTCGAAAGCCCGATGCCGGCACCGAACGCAATGCTGACGACAGTCGGATTGAAGGCTGAACCGAAGCTCTGCATCGCCGCCTACACGTCAATGTCGACGATCTTGCGAATCAGCAAGACACCGAAGAACTCGAGCAGCGCAATCACGATGATGGCCGCGAAGCCCATGCGCGTGGTCCATAGCAGGCTCATCGCTTCGGGTTCCATCTTCGCGAGCACGAACATCAGGCACAGAGGCAGCGCGCCGACGATCCACGCCTGCAACTTGCCCTGCGCGGTGAGTGCGCGGATCTTGCCTTCCATCGCCAGCTTGCTGCGCACCGTATGCGACGCACGTTCGAGCGTCTCCGCCAGGCCGCCGCCGGTGTGACTGGCGATTCGCATCGCGGACACCACAAGTGTCACCGACTGTGTTGGCACTCTGCGGTTCAGATTCTCAAGTGCTTCATCGAGTGCGACACCGAGCCGCTGCTCGCGCAGCATCAGGTCGAACTCCTGCGAGATCGGCGGCTTGGCTTCGCGCACCAGCTGCGAAATCGCTGAGGTCAAACTGACGCCGGCTTTCAAACCGCCAGCGAGTATCAGCAGCGCATCGGGTAGCTGGTCCTCGATCTTCAGCAGCCGGCGCGCGCGCATCCAGCGAAAGGCCCACCACGGTACAAATCCCGCCACCAGAGCGAACCCGACACCGATAAAAGCGCTCTTCGTCACCAGCCACGCCAAGGCGCCGACCAGCAGCATCACGCCCACGTTCAGCGCATACAGACGCGCCGGGTCCATAAACAGGAAGAGCTCACGCAGATTGAAGCGTGCGCGCTCGGTGAATGATTGTCGGTAGTTGGCGAGACCGGCGGCGCCGATTTCCGCACCGGACCATACAAGCAGCATGACTGCGAGTGCGAGGACCACCGAGAAGACAATCGGGGCGTCGATCATCGGGATCGTTGCTGCACGGGTTCGTGACTAGGGTGCACGGAAGATCTCCAGATCGAGCGCAACGCCTTGCGCGCGTAACGCTTCGTAGAACGTGGGCACCTGGTCGCAGCCCACAAACGCCCCACGTACTTTGCCGTCCGCGCCGTAACCGCCGTTGTGGAAGCGAAAGATCTCCTGCATCTGCAGGCGGCCGTTCTCCATGCCGGTGACCTCAGTGATGCTGGTGATCTTGCGTGAGCCGCACGCGAAGCGCGTCTGCTGCACCAGGATGTCGACGGCTGACGCGATCTGATCGCGAATCGCCGGCAGCGGAAGGTCCATCCCCGCCATCAGCACGAGTGTTTCCAGTCTCGACAGTGCATCGCGCGGGGTGTTCGCGTGCAGCGTCGTGAGCGAACCCTCGTGACCGGTGTTCATCGCCTGCAGCATGTCGAGCGCCTCACCTCCGCGGCACTCCCCGACGACGATTCGATCGGGACGCATACGCAGCGCATTGCGCACGAGATCACGGATGCTGACCTGCCCTCGTCCTTCGACATTCGATGGGCGCGCTTCCAGCGATACCAGATGCGAATGGTTGAGCTTCAACTCAGCAGCGTCTTCGATCGTGACGATGCGCTCGCCATCTGGAATGAAGTTCGACAGCACGTTGAGAAACGTCGTCTTACCCGAGCCGGTGCCGCCGGAGACGACGACGTTCTTGCGCTGCTCGACGCACACTTTCAGGAAGGCAGCCATCGCCGCCGACAGCGAGTCGTAACCGATCAGATGCTCGGCCTCGAGTCGCTTGCGCGCGAACTTGCGAATGGTCAGCGTCGGCCCTTTGAGCGAGAGCGGCGGAATGATCGCGTTGACGCGCGAGCCGTCCTTGAGCCGCGCGTCGACCAGCGGCGATGACTCATCGATGCGCCGTCCGAGTGGTGCGACGATGCGCTCGACGACCCCCATCACGGCACGGTCGCTCGAAAACGAAGTCCCGTGCTGCACCAGCCGTCCATGCCGTTCGACATACACCTCGTCGAAGCGATTGACCATGATCTCGGACACGCTCTCATCAGCGAGCAGGTCTTCGAGTGGTCCGAGTCCGACGGCTTCGTTGAGCACCTCGTGCAGCAGTGCCGCGCGATCGATGCCTGGCGGCAGCTCCGACTCGCGGCCCATCAATTCGCGGATCACAATTTCTGTCTCGGCGCGAATCTCGTCGTCAGACATGTGCGTGAAATCACGCCGCCGCAAGTCGATCGTATCGAGCAGTTTTTCGTGCAGCTTGCGGCGCCATACGATGCGTTCGTGCGGAGCAGGCCGTGGGGCGGCAACCGTGCGCGATTGCTCAGCTGATGCTGCGGCAGGCTTCAGCAACGGAATTCCGTTTGCTAGCCCCCTGGTTGGAGCGCCGTTGGATGAAGTGCCGTTGCGATGAGCAGGAGGTTCGGCGACGCGCAGCTTGAAGCCGCCGATGCCGATCTCATCGCCTGCGGTCAGCGGGCCGTGCTGCACGATGCGTTCACCGTTGATCCAGGTGCCGGTCATGTGGCCCAGGTCTTCGATCAGGATGCCGCCACGCGTACGCGTCAGGCGCGCATGAGTGCGGCCGACCCGCCAGCTTTCCAGGCGAACGTCACACGAGCTGGCACGGCCGATTACGGCTTCGGCCGACTCGATGCGCATCGCGCGCTTGGCGCCGCCACCATCGGTGACTTGAACGACCATCATCGGAGCACCGCTCCTGCCTTTGCGGCGGCCGCGGAGGTCGCCGGGTCGTCCTTGACGACACCCGACACCGATGACTCGCCGCTGCTTTCCGGTGGCGCGATGTACTTCTGAACTTTGTCGTTGACCGCGCCGGCGGGTGCGTTCAGCGGTGAGTCTTGCGCAGTCACGATAGCCGGTGTCACGAAGATCACCAGTTCACTTTCGCCATCGGCGAACCGCTTCGACTGGAACAGCTGACCGAGGATCGGAATCCGCCCCAGGCCAGGCACTCGCTCGTACGTCACTCCTTTGCGGCGGTCAAGCAGCCCAGATAACACCATCGTCTCGCCGGCGTGCACGTTGAATTC
Source organism: Burkholderiaceae bacterium (assembly GCA_035274065.1). GTDB lineage: Bacteria > Pseudomonadota > Gammaproteobacteria > Burkholderiales > Burkholderiaceae_F > JACCZX01. The sequence goes on along the minus strand of DATEOP010000379.1, from coordinate 14,307 downwards.
AGTCTGCGTGCGACGCGTGCGCAGGCCTGGGATTCCTTGCAGCGTCGATACGCTGGCATCGGGCTCGCTGACTTCGGCAAGAATCTCCGAGCGGATCGCACCGGTACTGTCGGCGCGCGGCTTAACCTCCAAAATGATTCCGAAGTTCTTGAACTGCACGGTCACAAACCCGTTTTGGTTCACGACCGAGTAGGGGATCTCACCGCCAGCCTGGAACTTCGCCGAGCTGCCGCTGCGTGCTGTCAGTTGCGGTGTGGCGAGCACAATGGCATCGCCCTCGCGTTCCAGCAGGTTCAGGCGCGACGAGATCGCAGACACGATTCCGAAGTACCAGCGAAACGGATCGATCGGCCGTGGCAGTGTCTCGATGCCTTGGATCCCGCCAGCGCCGGTCGGTGGATTGACGACAAACCCGCCGCGAATGATGTCGCCCGCGACACCGGCATTGAATCCCGGTGCGCTCGTGTCCCAACGCACGCCGAGCTCGCGCAGTTTGTCTTTCTTGAACTCGACCACCTTGACGTCCATCAGGATCATCCGCTCCCAGCCGACGCGAGTCGTGAAGTTGACGATCTGCGGATAGCGCTTGGCGAGCTCATCGATGCGAAATAACTGTTCATCGGTAAGGTTCTGGCCTTCGACCAGGACGCGGTCCCCGACTGCACGTGCTTTCACGTTGCTGCTGCCCGACAAAAATTCGAGAATCTCGCGCGTGGTGCGCGACATGTCGGCAGGGCGCACCTGCAAGTTGTAGCGCCGCGCCCGACCGTCGCGCGTCCATACGTGCATCGTGGTGGCGCCAGCGTCGTTGGCGATCAGCAGAATGTCGCGCTCGTCGACGACCGACGCCGACAGCAGCCGGCCGTTGCCCACGGCGATGCGCGCTACGTTCGGGCTTGGCAGAACTCGTGTCTCGCCGACGAATAGTTCCAGCTCAGCGGGCACTTCAGCCGCATCAGCCGGCGCCGCTGGCGCGGTCTTGCTGCGTGGCGTTTGAGCGGCGACGATCGATGCGGCGAGCAACATCCCGACAACGGCGATGTTTACAACAGCGGCTGTGTATGTACGCACGTGTGTCCCCCGCGCTCCGCGCGTTCGTTGGAAGCGTTGTTGTCGAGCGTTGTCATGTGAAAGCCGTCGCCGGACTTGACGATCAGTGATTGCTGGCCGCCACTACCGGCGTATCGGCGCCCGCTGCCTTGACAGGTGCAGCGTTCGACGGTGCGCCAGCGCTTCCCGCCGCGGGCCGCGCATCTGATGCGCCTGGCAACGGCGCGATCGCCTGCGAGCGTGCCGTGCCGCCGTAGATGATTTGCACACCTCGCCGTGCGACAAATGGGGCGGGCGATGCGAGACCAAGCAACGCGGCGGCGTCATCGCGCGAACCGGACACCGCTCCGCGATCCCCGGGTGCACGCAGCAGTGCAGTGATCTTGCCGATCTCTCGAGCAGCAATGACCTGGCGTGCCTGCTCGGCGTTCACGTCAAGCGTGATCGTGGTGAACGTGCGGCGTGATCCGTCGCGGCCGTCCGAACCTTGCTCGACCTTCGTCCCAGTTGCGAGCACCGGCACGCTTTGCATCAATACGAACGCGAGTTGTCGGTTGTCGCGCCGAACCGTCACCATGATGTCGATGCGATCGCCCGGCTCGACTAAGCCCGAGATCGAGCTGATCTCATCGACGGGCACGGTTACTGCGCGTCGGCCGGCGGCGACACGAGCGGAAAATGTTGGCACCTTGTCGCCTTCGAGTTGCGACCACAGCAGCGGCTCTCCGCGCTTGGCTGGATAGGCAAGCGCGCCGCGGTCGATGCGGTCGAATTGCTCGGGCGTGACGGCATTGGAGTGCGCCCATTCGCGCGGCACGTTGCGAACGGCGAGCGAGTCGACACTCAGTGTTGTGCCCTTCGGCATGTCCTTCTTGGCAACGACCAGCTTGACGCTGTCGCCCTTGCCGCGCGATTCGATTTCCTCGACCTGTGCGCGCAGGTAGCTGTTCGCCATGAACGCGGCCCCGCCGCCCACTACGAGCGCGACACCCAACACGATCCAGGTCTTGTTGATCTTCAATTTCATGGCGGCTCCAATGGACTTGCTTCGGATCAGACGGGAAGTGCGAGCGCAGAAAGCAAGCGCGCCCAGCCGGCCTGGACAGATTCAAGAAACAACTGCAGTACCGGTGGGTCACCGATGCCCGTACTCGCCAACATCGCGGCCAGCACGGCGAGGGCTACCAGGTATTCGGTCATCGATTGCCCGCGCTTCGAGAGATACCGATCAAACCGCAGCCGCGCGTGACACGCCGCCGAGGAGAGTGACAGCGACACGCACGCGCGTTTTGCTGACGGCGATCGAATCGGCATAGCGTGAAGCCAGGTGCTTACTTGGCCGCGTTACCGGTGTAGTTCTCGAGGTTGCGTTTCGTGTTCGCCTCGGTCGCTGCGCTGGTCGCAGCGGTCGATGCAGCGGTACGCGCGGCCGTGCCGTCATTGCCGGCAATCTCGTTGGCAATCGCTGCCGTTTGGTTGCGCACCGTGTTGCCAAAGAATTGATAAACGGCGATCGCTGCCACCGCAATCAACGCGACGATGATGATGTACTCGGTCATGCCCTGACCGCGCTGCTTGGCGCGCTTCTTGCCATTCACAGCGCCTGTTTTCAAACGGTTGATGAACTGCATGGTGTTCCTCCGATCGGTTAGTGCGCGGCCGTACTTGCCGCCGGAACGAATTAGACGAAGCAAGCGATGTTGATGACAATCGCTAGCAACCGCGAAGGATTTCAGTCGCACTCACTCGTGCGCGATGGAGTGCAATAGCCATCTCGGCCGGTCGATGGACAAATCAATCCGTCACGGTCAACAGGGGTTGGCGAAGCGTGCATTCCCAAGAATCATTCGCCGCATTTGCGGTTAAGCCTTTCGAAGGTCGAAAGCGGCACACCATGAGTTCGACACCGGTGAATTCGATCGCACCCGCCACGCAGGTCGCGTCGCTCGGTCGGCACGCGCTCCGTGGCCGTGTGAACACAGCCTGCCGAAGCGTGCTGATTTTGTTGACTATCAGCTGCGCCGCTGGCGCTGCGCTCGCTTTCTCGCATGAGCACGAAGCGCTGTTCATGCTGGCTCCGGTTGGGATCGCGGCGTTTTTGTGGGCCGCCTCCGTAACGAGTCGTCGCGCATTCGGCTTCGTGCTCGGTTTCGGTTTTGGGTTGTCATGCTTTGCGACCGGGTTGCCCTGGCTTTTCAATCTGCTCGATCAGCGCGATGCACCGCTCGCCGCAGCGTTGTTGCCGGCGCTGTTGATTGGGGCGCTCAGCATGCCGACGGCGATCGTCGGCGCGTGCGTCGCGGGGCCGGTGCGATTGCGTGCGACGCGGTTATTGCTGGTGGCGCCGGCGATGTGGATGTCGTTTGACTTGCTGCGCCATCAAGGTGACGTTGCATTTCCGTGGTTCAGTGTTGGCTACAGTCAGGTCGCGGCAAGCCCGCTTGCCGGCTATGCGCCGATCGGTGGTGTACTGCTGGTGGGCTTCGTCACTGTGCTGGCGGGAGCGCTGATTGCGGTATCCGTGTGTAGGTCCGACCTGCGCAATCGTGCGGCCATCGCAGCGGTCGCATTGTTCGCGCTCGGCGCAGCGTTGCAACACGTGCCGTGGACGGCAGCATCCGGCACTCCACTTCGCGTCGCCGTGCTGCAAGGAAATATCGGCTCCGCTGTCAAGTTCGACTCGAGCGCATTGTCACGAACGCTGGCGCGTTATGAGTCGCTGATCCGCTCGTCACAAGCCGATGTGATGCTGTTGCCCGAATCTGCGCTGCCGCTGCCCGCGCATGCGCTTGGCGGTTATCTAAGCGCTCTGCGCAAACATGCAGAAGGCAGCGGCATTGATGTTCTTCTCGGCGCATTTGAAGTCGACGCCGACACGGGGCAGCGGTACAGCAGCGCAATCAGCCTCGGCACAAGCGGAACGCAGATCTATCGCAAGCGTCATCTCGTGCCGTTCGGCGACTACGTACCGTGGGGCGCGGCTCTGTACGGGAGTGTTCAGCGGATTCCATTTGCCGATACTGCACGCGGTGCGGATGATCAACCGCTGCCTCTCCTCAGTTCAGGCCGTGTGGCGGTTGCGATCTGCTATGACGACGCGTTCGGATCCCGGATCCGTGCAGACGCCGCAGCGGCAGGTTGGATTGCGAACTTGAGCAACGATAGCTGGGCAAGTTCGCCTTCAATGCAGCGTCAGCACGCGCGAATGGCACAGGCGCGCGCGCTGGAGATCGGACGGCCGCTTCTGCGTGCGGCAGATACGGGCCGCAGCGGATTGATCGATGAGCGCGGCCGTTGGGTCGATTCACTCCCACTCAACGAAGTTGGAGCGCTCGAAGCGAGGGTCGTGCCTCGTTCGGGTCAGACACCGTACGCGCGGTGGGGCGATCGGATGGCCTTGGTGCTCTGCCTGCTCGCGCTGCTCGCCGCCTTTCAGCTTCGAAGTACGGCGACGAATCGTCGCCACTTGCTTGCGGAGAATTTCAGATGACAACGAGCGTCATGCAGGCTTCAAAATACCCTCGTACAAGACGTGGGCAGGTACTCCCGCTTGGATTGGTATTCCTTGTGATCTGCTGCGCCTCACTGCTGTTCATGTTTAGCGCTGGGAAAGTGGTGGACGAGAAACTCACTGTCACCAACGCGGCCGATGCCGCCGCCTATAGCGCAGGTATCGCGCACGCTCGCGCGCTCAACTACGAGGCATATGTCAATCGCGCGATCATCGCCAACGAGCTGGCAATTGCGCAGGCCATTAGCATGGTGTCCTGGTTGCGCTACTTCGAGCAGGGCGTCTACAACGTTGGAACGCTCGACGCACTGGTCGTGCAGCACTTGATCGTCGGCGGAATTCCGATTGCGGCAGTGCTGAGCGGAACGGCCTATCTCGACGCTTGGACAGGAGGCAGCGCATTGTCCGACATTATCGAGATCATCGAGTACATCAACGCGCTCGGCATCATGAATATCCACGCTGGAGCGATCCTCGCGCTCAGAGCATCTCAACTCGCGACGGACGTTGCATTCTCCAGTGGTATTCCGCAGACCGATCTGGCGCGGGAGGTGGCGCGTCGCTCGGATGCTTCGCTCGATCTAGAACTGGTTCCGACATCAATCGTCGGACTGGCTGGGTTCACGTCGACATATGGACGCGCCAGCAGCGGCGGCGACGCACGGGGACGTCTTGCCGACACAGTCATGCGATCGCGTGATGAGTTCACCGCCTCGCGAGGTTTCACGCACCTCGGCCCAAACATTCCGTTTGTGCAGAGGAATGTTTCGCTTCGCAAGCGCGGCGGTACCGACCTGATTAATTTCGACGAATGGCAGGCCGTTGATACTCTCGCGGTGCATCGGCAGGTCTGGCCGTGCTTCCGCAAAGGCATTCCGCGTTGGTGCGACGCTGAGGAGATTCCGATCGCAGGTGCAGCGCGCTCCGAGACTGGCGCGGATCCCAGCGGCGGTAGCGGCAGTTACGGCCGTTCGAGCGAAGACAATCCAAATACTACGTCGAGCGCACTGAGCTCGAACGAGGATATGCGCAGTCTCGGTGCGGTTTTATGGCAAGGCATTTCCGACAACCAGGACGTTGCGAACCTTGATCCGGCGCGGGATCAGCGGGTTGGACTGAGCTTCTTTGTGTGGAAACCTGAGAACACCTCACGCAGCGCAGGTCGCAATCCGAACGTGCAGCCCACCGGCGAGCTGGCGGTGTTCAACGCCGCGGCACCGGGCAACCGGATCGCGTCTCTGGCGCGCGCAGAAGTATTTTTTATGCGGCCCGAGGTGCGGCCCGACGGCCGGCGCGAGCTTGCGAGTCTTTACAGCCCGTACTGGCAGTCGCGACTGGTTGCGCCGACCGCAGCCGATCGGCTATATGCGGCTACGCGCCAAAATGGCTTGGCCCTAGGACTGTGAGAGTCGTTCGATGCGGGGCTGCGTGGTCATTACATGCTCGTTCTTTACGATTGCTTCGGTGCAGGCGGCAACGCCGCTGCCGCCTCATGTCAATGCCGTTGGTCCGCAACAACCAGTGATCTACTTCGAGCAGAAAGGCTCAACGGGCGCTGGCGGTGCCGCAAAAGTCACCACATGCAAGTCGTTGTGCCCGTCTCCAGCGAATTCAAAAACGTGCCGTGTCGAAGGCGACCCGGACAAAGACGGCGAGTTCGTCGCGCACAGCTGGCGGACACAAAATGCGGTGGCGCGCTACAGCGAAATCTCGGGACTGGCGCAAGACGAAGGCGACATCTGCACGTTGAGGCTCAAAGTTTTGCGCATCCTGCGTATCACGACATTCGACGGCAATGCTTCGACCCTGATCAACATCAACCTTGATCGCGACGAGGGAACGCGGCGTGTCATCGTTGGAAAGCCGGGCGCTGTCGCCATCGATCCGGTCAAAGGCGTCGCCGCACTGCGCGCCAGCGGTTACGTCGATGCGGGCACAGCTCGTTATGCAGGCTATTCGTGCCGGCTGCTGCGCAAGACAGCGACGGGACTCGTGCAGGAAGCGTGTCTGCTGGACGATAAGAATGCTCCGCCCACGGTGTTGGGATTACCGACCCAAATGATGCCGCTCGCCGATTCGACGATGAATCCTGCGCTGCCCGAGCGGCGCATCTACAGCGAAACGCAGCGAATCGACTTCAACGCGACCGCTCCGGCGACGGTATTCACGCCGCCCGCAAACATCAAATGGAAGAACGCCAAATGAAAACAGGCATCCAGCGTCCTGACTTCGCCGTTCGCATGAACATGCGGGGCCAATCGACTACGGAGTTCATTGTGCTGGCGTTGGTATTGACTCCGCTGCTGCTCGCGGTCCCATTGCTCGGCAAGTATCTCGACTTAAGCCAGCATGCCGCGCAGGCGAGCCGCTATGCGGCCTTCGAAATTTCGGTGCGCGGGCCAGCCGCGGTCAAAGATGAGGCAACCGTCGCCGCTGAGGCGCGCCGCAGGCTCTTCAGCACATCGGACGCACCTATCAAGACAAACGACGTCGCGGGGGATTTCGTAGGCATGCGCAACCCGTTGTGGACCGACTTCCGAGGAGATCACTTTCTGCCACGGTTTGCCGACGGCATTACGCACGAGGCTGCGCAAGAGACCCGTGCGGTCCCGCCACCCTTGCTGGCGGCGTTCGCCGGCGACAACGGCTTCAAACTCCCGATGGACAATCTTTTTACCGCGCGTATCGACGTCTTTCCCGAGCGACCCCGCGACTTCCGCTTTTGGAGCGACGACAACCCCGGTGTCAATCTGCGGATGAATCGGCAGACAGGAATCCTGATCGACGCATGGAACGCGGCGTCAGCCGACATGGTGCGCGACAAGATTGAAAATGCCGGCCCGAGTGCACCGCCGGTGGCGATGCCGAAGTTCGACGCCAACATCATGCAAGGCCTGATCGATAACGCTGCTGCTCTGGGGCCCTATCCGATCCTGCCGCTGAAGCTCGAAGGGCAGGCGTTGGGGATCATTCCTGCGCTGCTGGGAGAGCCATCGCCGCGATTCGGTTCACACGATCCCAACATCGTGCCGTGTGATCGGCTGGACCCGCCATGCTGATTCGCATGTTAAAAGTGCTGGGTTTGAGTACGGTCCTGTATTTTTCCGCGGCCCCTGCGCAGTGGGTCGCGCGCGGCGAACGCGGTATTGCTCCGCCGGAAGGCAGTTCTGTCGAGCGCCTCGGCGATTCAATGGTGGTCAACGGCAGGCCGATGACAATCGATCACGTGACGGTCCAGCGGTCGCCTGCGGATGTCTTGCGACACTATCGACGGGCGTTGACTGAAAACGCAAGCGGAAAGGTCGTCGAAAGCAAAGTGGCCGGAGATCAGATTCTTGCTCGCAAGATCGGTGAAAACTTCGTGACCATCCGCGTGCGATCCGCGCCCAGTGGCGGCTCCGACGTATGGGTCATGACCACTGCAATGCAACCGCCACCGGCAAATAACGCGCTGCCTGCTCATCTCGCATTGCCTGCTGGAGCGCAGCTGCTGTCAAACGTCGAAACCGTCGACGGCGGCCGGCGTGCGTACACGGTGATTGCAACAGCCGAAGCCGCGGTCCCTGCGACTCAGGACTTCTTGAAACGAAGCCTGGGCGAGCGTGGCTTCACGCTGGTTGCTTCGGACGCGTCGCGTAACGACCCATCACGAAGAGTTCTTCTATTTCAGCGCGGAGCGGAGGATGTGATGATCACGATTGCCGACGGACCAGCGGGTCGCACGATCGTACTCAACGCGAGCGCGCCAAAGTAGCCGTCATTCCTGACGGCGTAACGCAGTGGAAACGGCGTTTCAGAAGAACAATGATTCGCTTGCTGTGCCGACTGTGATGTCGCACTTGTCACCGCTTTTGCCTTTGGCGCCTTGGACGGAGCCCGCCACGATGCCCGTGATGCCGCCTTTGCTCCCAAGAATCGTTCCGAAGTAGCAAGTCGCGCTGACCGCTTGGTTTTTGTACTTGCCGTTCATCTTCAAGGTGGGCGTATAGGGCGGAAAACTGCCGCGCAGCACCGGGTCGCCGTTAACAATCAGCGTCAATTCATGGCCGCGTGGATCGTAGGTGCCCCCCACGTCGAACTTCTGACCCTCTGACTCGAGTGTCTTGTTCTGGGCAACACGTGTCGAGGCGCAGGCTGCCAGGGCGGCGCAGACAAAGAAGACAATCAACATTGGACGGGTATTCACGGATTCTCCTTGAGCACCGCGCACGTAGAAGGCGGTGCGGGTTGTTTCCAACCTAAGGGTAATCGGTGTCGGATAGCCTTGCGCCTCACAAAGGTGGCCTATTTCCGTGACGGATGTTTCAGTCCACCTAAGGGGATCTATCCGGCAAACCGCATAATTCGACTTGCACCGTCGTTGTCAGGTAGACACGAGAATTGGAAATGCAGGTAGACGACCTCTCCGAGGTTTCCTTCGCCGAATTGCGTGATCGCCTCAACGCACAGTTTGAGCAGTCAAGCGAAGTTGCTGACATCGATATAGACGAAGCGCTGCGTTACCTCACCTCGATATCAAGCGACAAGCACACTGCAGACAGTGTCGAGGCCTTACTGCATCTTGCAGGCAGTTTCCGCTACGCAGCTCAGCCTGCGAAGTCGCTGCTAGCGGCCTCGTCTGCGGCTCCGCTTGCCGCTGGAGTTAATTCAAAGTCGCTACTTTGCGGGGCGTACGCCTATATGGCGGCCGCGCTCGGCGATATGGGCAGATTTGGCGAGGCCACAAGGGCTCATGCAGCGGGCTGGGCCCTTGCGCGCGAGCTGGCGGACCCAAAGAGAGAGGTCTGGGCTATTGGAAACTTCGCGACACTTTGCGTAGGTATGGCGCAGCCTAAAGTGGCAGTCCGCTATTTTGAAAGAGCACGCGAGCTGGCCGAGACCCACCGCCTCCCTGATATCGAGTTTCTCGCGCGTATTGGTCTAGCAGATTGCGCCACGCAGCTCCGGGAGCCCGCCATTGGATTCCGCCTGCTCGACGAATTCTGGACAGCCTCTCCGAAGACCCGTCTGGACAAGAATCTGAGTGCTGGCGCACATGAAATCTTGTCGCGCCTTAACTTGCTGACGGGCGACGTTCCAGCCGCGCGCGTTCATGCTGAACAAGCAGCTCGTCTGGCAAACCTCGCCCCTATAGAAATGTTGAGACATTCTATAAAGGGATTGCTTGGGCTTATCGACGTGATGTCGGGTGCCGTTGAGTCTGGACTGGCAGCGGTCGAAAGCGCGTTGTCGTTCGCAAAGAAGGCCGATGGAGCGAATGTTCCTGTTTACCTAAGTAACTGCATTGATGCGTATGAGGCGGCGGGCCATCTGGACAAGGCATTGCTGTATCTGCGAGAACTGGTCGAATGGAAGCGGAAATCCGCAGAAGTAGGAATCTCGCGTCTGCACGAAGCGAGTCCGGGCGAATCAATGCCGTTTCAAGACACAGCCGAACTCGTCGATGAGAGGTTGCTTGCGAAATCGCATTCACTGCAGACGGCCGTACGCAACCGCATTCAGCTTCTGGTTGAGTCGGCAATCAATTCCGAGTTGGCGAGCGGACACGATCTCTACCGTACGTTTCGGTTGGCGAAGCTCGCGCGCGGACTGGCGCGGGCAAACGGCTGGGATGAGCTAAGAATCGCACCTCTCGCACTGGGCGCGCAGCTGTGCAATATCGGAATGATGGCAATGCCTACTCGTGTGTTGCAGAAGCCGAGTCGGTTGTCAGATGGGGAACGCAGGGTACTGCGTGATCACACCCGCTATGGAGCGGAGTTGCTTCGTAACTCAAGGTTAAGCAAGCTCGACATCGCAAGCGTGATCGCCGAGCAGCATCACGAACGTTTCGACGGCGACGGATATCCTCACGGCCTGAGGGGCGCAACAATCAGCGAAGAAGCCCGCATCGTGAGCTTGTGCGACGCGTTTGACGCGATGACGCATCCTCGTCCGTTCCGCCGAACACCGATGTCGATTCAGGCCGCACTTAGGGAAGTGGAGCGTTGTGCCGGGCGACAGTTTGACCCCGCACTTGTAACTTCGTTTGTTGAGCTCGTCCAGTCCCAGTTCCGTGAGCACGATGACTTCGACGCCTTTCTAGCTGAAGGTGCAGACGAATTTGAGTATGTGCGCGCGCGTGCGCGCATGGAGGCATTCTTAGATGCTCCCGCAGGCAACGCCTCAGACGGATAGTAAGTCGCCTCCTCCTGATGATCGTCAAGTGCGGGGTGAAGAACCTCCGCTGTCCTTCGCCGAATTGCGCGACCGACTTAAGGCCAGCGCTGAACTTCCTGTCAGCGCCGAGCGTTTAGATTTAGAACTGGTCTTTCAGCGCCAGCTCGCTTTGCCAAGGAGTGAGAACACTCCCGACAGTATCGAGGTTCTAATCGAGCTAGCAAAAAACTTCTTCTTCATGGCGCAACCGGAGAAAGCGCTGCACGCAGCGTCCCATGCTGCGCTAATGGCTGAGATACAGGGCGAACGGACGTTGCTACGTAAAGCTCGTGGCGTTCAAGGTCTCTTGTTCAGCGATTTGGGCAGATTCGGCGAGGCAATGACGGCCCACGTCGAAGCACTGACTCTGGCGCGCGCGGCGGGTAACAAAAGAGCAGAAGTCATCGCGATCAACGGAATCGGTGGCGTGTGTGCTGGTAGCGGGCAGTGGCGTCTTGCGATTCAGTACTTGACGAGAGCGTGCGAACTCGCCGAAGAGAACGACGCGCACGACATTGCCATGACCCCACGGTGCAATATCGCCGATTGCGCGATCCAGTTGCGAGAACCCGCGCTTGGTTTAAACGCGCTTGCAATGGTTGAGAACTGGGTACCACGCATAAAGATTGAGTTTACGGTTGCGGCGAAGGCCCGCAACATGCTTGCGCGCTTAAACCTGATGATTGGTGAGATCGCCACAGCCCGTTTGCACGCTCAGGAAGGGGCGCGCCTGGCTCGCATTGCGAACACAGAAAAATCAATTCTCGAGAACGAAGTCGTTCTGGGTCTTATCGACGTATCGTCGGGAGAAGCCGAAAAGGGATTGGCGATGATCGAGCGTGCCGTGGCTTTTGCGCGGCGCTTCAGTCACATCGAGCTTGCCGATTACCTGGGCATCTGTATCGAAGCGTATGAGGCCGCCGGACATTCAGATATCGCTCTTGTTTACCTACATGAGCTTGTTGCCTGGAAGAAGAGCGCATTTCGCGTCGAGGATACATCGCTTAAATACGACGGATTGATCGAGCCGAGCCAGTTTGAAGCAGACATTTCGCGTTCAGATGATGGCTTGCTCGCCAAGGCGCACGTGCTGCAAACGACCGTGCATCAGCGCATCGCGCGTCTGGCAGAGGCAGCGATAAACGCGGAGATGATCGGCGGACACGATTTGTATCGAACCTTTCGCTTGGCGAAGCTTGCGCGCTGTTATGCCGAAGCAAAATCGTGGGACAAGCAAAAGGTCAGTGCGCTCGCCCTGGGCGCGCAACTCTGCAACATCGGGATGATCTCGGTGCCGGCCCGAGTTCTGCAAAAGTCACGTGGACTCTCTGTCGGTGAGCGGCACGTCCTGCGTGATCACACTCGATATGGTGGACAGCTGCTGGCAGACTCTAAACTGCGCGTTCTCAGTATGGGTACCGTTATCGCGGAACAGCACCACGAGCGACACGACGGCAGCGGCTACCCGCGTGGCTTAAGCGGGGACGCCATTGCCGAAGAGGCGCAGATTGTTTCAGTGTGCGATGCGTTCGACGCAATGACGCACTCGCGCCCATGGCGTCCGGTGCCGCTTTCGGTTCCTGCAGCGTTAAACGAGATCGAACGGGGTGCCGGTAAGCAGTTCGATCCGCACGTTGCGAAATTTTTCGCCGAGCTGATTCGGTGCGAATTCTGGAAGCACGACGATTGGGATAAGTATCTTGCCGAGGATGCCGACGAGTCCGAGTATGTACGAGCACGGGCCCGCATCGAGGCGCTCATCGGCACAGCGAGATAACGCACCAGCAACGTGGCATTCCTAATAGGATCTTCGCTCCAGGCGCACTTCCTGCATGATCGTCGCCGCAATTTCTTCGATCGACTTGGTCGTCGACGATAACCATCGAATTCCTTCGCGCTTCATCATTCGCTCCGCCGCTTCAACCTCGCTTCGACAATTCTCAAGCGCCGCGTAGCGGCTATTCGGCCGCCGCTCGTGTCGCACTTCTGCCAGACGTTCTGGAGAAATCGATAATCCGTAAATCTTGTCCTTGTGCTGCGGTAAGGTGCTTGGCAACTTTCCTCGCTCGAAGTCTTCCGGGATCAGCGGATAGTTGGCGGCCTTCACGCCATACTGCATCGCCAGGTAGAGGCTGGTCGGGGTTTTGCCGGAACGAGACACGCCAACCAGAATGACGTCGGCGCCAGCGAGTCCCTTCGCTGATTGGCCGTCGTCGTGTGCCAGGGTGAAGTTAATCGCTTCGATACGGTTCTTGTAGTCCTCGGAATTCACGCGGATCGCGTGCGAGCGGCCGATCGTGTGAGTTGAGTGCAACTCGAGCTCGCGCTCCAGGGGCTCGACGAAGGTCTCGAACATTTCTAGAAAAAAAGCTTCCGTGCCTTCGCGCAATGCACCGGAGACGGCGGGATCGACCAGCGTAGAAAACACAATCGGACGCTTGCCGTCGCGCGCACCGGCATCGTTGATCCGTACGGCCGCTTCGCGCGCCTTGTCCGCACTGTCGATGAAGGGGAGGCGCTGCGGCCGATATCGCAGATGCTCGAATTGGGTCAGCACGCTGTGGCCGAGGGTCTCGGCGGTAATGCCGGTTCCGTCAGAAACAAAAAAGACAGTCCGATCGTATGAGGTGGGCGGCTGAGACATCGGCGGATGTTAGCGGGCCGCCATTACACTGCACCCGGTCTTTCAATGAGAAATCCATGAAGCGCGGCAAGTACGTCATCCCATTTTCCCAACTCAGAATGACCGACGTTGATTCGGTCGGTGGCAAGAACGCATCGTTGGGCGAGATGCTTAGTCAATTGAGCGGCATGGGTGTGCGCGTGCCGGATGGCTTTGCGACGACGGCTGATGCGTTTCGACTGTTTCTCGAGCACGGGAACCTGAAGGAGCGGATTGCAAAACGCCTGGCTCAGTTGAACGTGGATGATGTTCGAGCCCTCGGGGCTGCCGGCCAGCAAATTCGCGAATGGATAACAGATGCCCCACTTCCCGCCGTTTTTCAGAAAGAAATAACCGATATATTTCAGTCACTTGATACTAATAATTCAAGTGAAATCTCATTCGCCGTCCGGTCCAGTGCAACGGCTGAGGATCTGCCAGATGCATCGTTCGCGGGTCAGCAGGAAACATTTCTGAATGTCATGGGCATCGATGCGGTTCTGGATCGCATCAAGCATGTCTTTGCATCGCTGTACAACGATCGGGCGATTGCGTATCGGGTTCACAAGGGATTTGCGCACGCCGATGTAGCGCTGTCTGCGGGCGTGCAGAAAATGGTGCGCAGCGACCTTGGGTCGGCCGGCGTGATGTTCACGATGGATACCGAGTCCGGCTTCAGTGACGTGGTGTTTATCACCTCGAGCTATGGGCTTGGCGAAACGGTGGTGCAGGGCGCGGTGAACCCGGATGAGTTTTATGTGCACAAGCCGATGCTTGCGGCCGGCAAGTCGCCGATCATTCGCCGCAACCTCGGCTCGAAGCTGATCAAGATGGAGTTTGACCCCGACGGTGATAAGCGCGTACGCACCGTCGATGTTGCTGCGAC
>DATEOP010000378.1:0-4042 GCA_035274065.1 Burkholderiaceae bacterium | reverse complement strand
GCGAAATGGCTTGCACAAGGGACGATTTATCCCGATGTCATCGAGTCAGCTAGCGCGAAGACAAAAAAGGCGATGACGATAAAGAGTCATCACAACGTCGGTGGTCTGCCCGAGACGCTGCATCTGCAGCTTCTCGAGCCGTTGCGAGACCTGTTCAAGGACGAGGTGCGCAGCCTCGGCATTGCGCTCGGGTTGCCGCGTGAAATGGTTTTCAGGCATCCGTTTCCCGGTCCTGGTCTGGGCGTTCGCATACTTGGCGAGGTGAGGCGCGAATACGCAGATCTGCTGCGACGCGCAGACGCCATTTTCATTGAAGAGCTGCGCTCGAGCGGATGGTATGACCGCACGAGCCAGGCGTTTACCGTATTTCTGCCTGTTAAGAGCGTCGGGGTGATGGGCGACGGTCGCACCTACGAATGGGTGGTCGCCTTGCGCGCCGTGCAGACATCGGACTTCATGACAGCGCAATGGGCCGAGCTTCCGCACGAGTTGCTCGGCCGCGTGTCGAACCGCATCATCAACGAGGTGCGCGGGATTAATCGCGTCGTGTATGACATCAGTAGCAAGCCTCCGGCGACGATCGAGTGGGAGTGATAAGGTATTTGGCTGATGAATGAAACTCGCACCTCGATCAGCGCCGCAGAGTGGCTCGATCGCATGTCGCAGCTCGCATTGCGTCACGGCGTTCATCTGTCCACGCTGCAACAGAAGGACGGCCAAGATCTCGAACTGTTCTTCGCTGGTGCGGCACTCGCTTTTCCGCCCGATGTATCGCTGAGCGAGCCGGACGCCAATGAGATCCTGAAGCGATTTCTCGCGACCGCTGGCGTGATGGTTTCGACCGATCATGTCGAGCTGCGCCGCTGGATGGTCGATACGGGATTTCTGCAGCGATCTGACTACGGCACCGACTACCGTCGAGGAGTGATTCCGGATTGGCTTTCCGACGCTGCACAGGCGCTCGACTTCGAGCGTATCGCCGGCGCGGTTGCGCAGGCGCGCAGCGCGAACGAGGCGCAGCGCGAGAAGCGCCGTCGCGCTTGGCTTGCGAGTCAGATCGAAGTCACCGAAGGCGGGGATATCGCAGCGGGCGAAGCGAGCACCGATGAGACTTTCATGCGGCTCGCACTCGATCAGGCTCACAATGCCTGGGCGTTATCCGAGGTTCCGGTGGGCGCTGTCATCGTCAAAGACAGAAAAGTCCTCGCAACCGGCTTCAATCAGCCGATTGGTACTGCCGACCCCACTGCGCACGCCGAGATCCGTGCGATGCGGGCCGCCGCGCAGCTACTCGGTAACTATCGTCTGACCGACTGCGAGCTGTACGTCACGCTCGAGCCGTGCGCGATGTGTGCGGGCGCCATGCAGCACGCGCGCATCAAACGGCTGGTGTTCGGCGCGGCGGATCCGAAAACCGGTGCGTGCGGCAGCGTGGTTGATCTGTTTGCGGAGCCTCAGCTAAATCATCACACGGCCGTTCGCGCCGGTGTTCTCGCCGATGAAAGTCGTCGGCTGTTGTCGAGCTTTTTTGTCGAACGGCGTGAGCTGAAGCGGCAAGGCAGCCTGCCGACCGATGCCGACGAGTGAGTAGCAAGACTCTCGGCATCGTCGCGCCTTCCGGATTTGTTCCGGACCTGGCCGCGGTGGACCGGGCCGCTGCGTTCTTCGCTACGCGTGGATGGAAGGTCGAGGCAGGCGAGAGCGTGTTCGCGCGTGAACAGCGTTTTGCTGGCGATGATGATTTGCGCCTGGCGGATTTGCAACGCTTCGCAACCGACACCACGGTGGCGCTGGTGGTCTCCGCGCGCGGCGGCTATGGCCTGTCACGGCTGCTCGATCGCATCGACTTTGCGACGATCAAATCACGCGCGCCGGTTATGGTCGGCTACAGCGATTTCACTGCATTCAATCTGGCGTACCTGGCGCGCGGCGGCGTGAGCTTCGCGGGGCCGTGCGCGATCGAGTTTGGCGCGCGTGAGCCGAGTGCGTACACGGTCGAACACTTCTTTGGCGTGCTCGGCAGCAAGCGCTACGCAATCGACCTCGAGCTGCAGGGGCCGCGCGCCGAAGTCTCCGGTCGTCTTTGGGGCGGCAACCTTGCGATGGTTGTCGCGTTGATCGGAACACCGCATTTCCCGCGAGTGCGCAATGGCATTCTTTTTCTTGAAGACGTCAACGAGCCCGCATACAAGCTCGAGCGAATGTTTTATCAACTGGCACATGCGGGTGTGTTGCAACGGCAAACGGCGATTGTGCTCGGAGATTTTTCGCCGATCACGCCAATGCCCAACGACAACGGCTTCAATCTGGAGGCGGCCATTGCGCGCCTGCGACAGATCAGCTCTGCGCCGGTATTCACAGGCTTGCCCTTCGGTCATTCGATGCGCAAGCTGACGCTGCCCGTGGGCGGGTTTGCACGACTCGCGGTCAAGCGTGATGGCAGTGCCCTACTTGAGCTAAGCCGCTATCCAAATCTGCTTTGATGACCGGCGCAGCCCGCCTATGATCGCGCCCTGACGATGACGGACACCTCATGTCTGGCCCGCTGACCCGATTCGGCTTTGCCGAAGAAACGCCCGAGCAACGGCAGGAGAAAATTCTTGCCGGCGTCATGGCGTCGGTTTACCGCCAGGTGCCGCAATCGGTACTGGTCAGCATCGTTGGCGCGTTCGCGCTGGTGATGGTGCTATGGAATTCGATCGATCAAGACCTGCTGCTGGGCTGGTCGCTGCTCATCCTGTTTGAATCGCTGTTGCGGCTGCGGCTCTCGTACAAGTTTCGACGTGCGGCGCGGGTTGCCGAGTCGGTTGACTGGTGGGCGCAGCGCTGGGTCGTCCAGGCGGTCGCTGCAGGCATCCTGTGGGGCGTCGCGGGCTTCATGTTTTTTTCGAACAACCAGCCGCTGCATCAGGTTGTTTTGGTGGCTGTCGTGCTGAGCGTCGCGTTTGGTTCGTTGACGCTGTACGCGAGCCATCGTCCCGCATTCCATGTATTCATGCTGCTTGCTGTCTTGCCGCTGATCGCGCGGATGGTCGTCGTGCAGGACCCGACGTACTACACGGCGGCCGTAGTCATGACAGCGGTGTTTCTGTTCACCGTGCTGTATGGCCGCGACTTCGGCAACGCAGTGTTCGAGTCTGTCAAGAACACGTACGAAAATGAAGTGCTTGTCGAACAGCTGGTCGCTGAGAAGCGGATGGCCGAGGATGCGCGGCGCGAAGCGGAAAACGCGACGCGCTCGAAGACGCAGTTTTTCGCGGCCGCCAGCCACGATCTGCGGCAACCGCTGCAGGCGATCGGCATTTACGTGTCTTTGCTGAAGAAGCGTGCACACGGTCCGCTCGAACCGCTGGTCAACAATCTATCGACGGCGGTCGAGACGTTGTCGAAGCTGGTCGAAGAGCTACTCGAAATATCGAGGCTTGATTCGGGATCGATTCAGCCACGCGTTGAGCAGGTTCTGATGGACGACATGTTTTCTCTGCTCGAGCAGGAGTTCACGCCGCTGGCGGCCTCGAAGGGTCTCTCACTGCGCATCAGACGCGGTGGCATTCCGGTCGATAGCGATGCGTTGCTGCTGCAGCGTGTGATTCGTAACCTGTTGGCCAATGCAATCCGATATACGCAGAAGGGCGGAGTGCTGCTGGCCGCCCGTCCGCGCAATGGGTTGATCAGCCTGGAAGTATGGGACACCGGCCCCGGTATCAAGCAGGGTGAGCTCGACCGCATCTTCGAGGAGTTCTATCGCGGTGAGAGCTCGAAAGCCGAGAACAGCGGCTCGGGATTCGGTCTTGGTCTGTCGATCGTCAAGCGTATCTGCGGCCTGCTCGGGCACCCGTTGATCGTGACGACTCGTCCCGGAACCGGGACGGTGTTCCGCGTCGAAGTCCCGCGCTCGACCTCTCCGGTGCGCATCAAGCGCAGCGCACCCGAGAGCCTGGATGTGACGATCCGTCCGCTCGACGGGTTTACATTTGTTGTCATCGAGGACAACGCAGAAATCCTGAACAGCCTGACGCGACTGATCAAATCTTGGGGGGCG
>DATEOP010000377.1:0-6049 GCA_035274065.1 Burkholderiaceae bacterium | reverse complement strand
TTCGGCCTGTCGTACATCATCATCGAACTCGTGCAGGTCATTTGGGGGCGTCAGGCTGTTGCGTACCGCGTCCCTGCGGAGCTCGACGGCCCGGTCGACTGGATGCAGCGCTTCGGTATCACATTCCCCGAGTATCGGATGTTCATGATGGCCGTGGCGATCGCGATGTTGGTCGCGCTATGGGTCGTGCTGACTCGAACGCGAATCGGGCTCGTGATTCAGGCGGCGCTGACACATCCGCAACAGGTTGAAGCGCTCGGGCACAACGTGCCACGTGTTTTCATGCTGGTTTTCGGTGCTGGATCCGCGCTTGCGGCATTGGCAGGCGTCGTCGGCGGCAACGCGTTCGTCACGCAACCCGATATGGCAAACAC
This sequence comes from Burkholderiaceae bacterium, assembly GCA_035274065.1. Classification (GTDB taxonomy): domain Bacteria; phylum Pseudomonadota; class Gammaproteobacteria; order Burkholderiales; family Burkholderiaceae_F; genus JACCZX01. Next base: position 5,675 of record DATEOP010000377.1, on the reverse strand, counting down.
CGTCGGTGCGATCATTTTCGTCATCATCATCGTCGGTGGCTTGGGATCACTTACGGGTGCATTTGTGGCCGCGTTGCTGATCGGTCTGCTCGAGAACTTCGGCAAGGCCGAGGACGGGTCGATGGCGACACTGCTCACTCATCTGGGGTTGCAAATCGGTCCTGAAACACCCGGTTATGCGGTGCTAAAGCTGACGCTATCTCAGGTAACGCCTGTGCTTCCTTATTTGGTACTCGTGTTGATCCTGATCGTCAGGCCCAAGGGATTGCTGGGCACGCGAGAAGATTAGTGCAACACGCATCGCTCACGTTTCGTCCGTTGAACTTTGGCCGCTGGGTGGTCTGGGGCATTACTGCACTGCTGTTCCTGGTGTTACCCGCGTTCTTCAGCAAGGGCTTTGCGTTGACTTTGATGTCGCAGATGGGCATCACGATCATCTTCGCCCTCAGCTACAACATGCTGCTGGGTCAGAGCGGGATGCTTTCGTTCGGTCACGCGGTGTATTCGGGACTCGGCGCCTTTTTCGCAATTCACGCGTTGCGCTGGATCGGCACCGGCGCACTCGCGTGGCCGACGTCGCTGTTGCCGTTGATCGGCGGGTTGGCTGGGGCGTTCTTCGGCGTCATTTTCGGTTACTTGACGACGCGGCGCGCCGGCACGCCGTTCGCAATGATTACGCTCGGCATCGGCGAGATGGTCTTTGCGGCTTCGCTGATGTTTCCCCAGTTTTTTGGAGGCGAAGGCGGTGTAACTGCAGATCGCGCAAGCGGAAGTCCATTTCTTGGAATCGCCGGTTTGACGTTTGGCCCTCAGGTCCAGGTGTACTACCTGATCGCCACGTGGTGCTTCGCTTGCATGATTGCAATGTTCGCGCTGACGCAAACTCCGCTCGGCCGAATCGCAAACGCGGTGCGTGACAACCCCGAGCGCGCCGAGTTCATCGGCTACGACACGCAGCGCGTTCGTTGGCTGATGCTGATCCTGTCAAGTTTCTTCGCCGGTATTGCAGGCGGTCTATCGGCCATCAATTTCGAAATCGTGAGTGCCGAGAACGTCAGTGCAGTCCGCTCCGGCGGCGTGCTGCTTGCCGCCTTCATCGGGGGCGCGGCGTTTTTCTTCGGCCCGATTCTTGGCGCGGTCGTGTTTGTGTTCTTTGCCGTCGCGCTGTCCGAATATACGAAGGCGTGGCAGCTCTACCTCGGTGTCTTCTTCGTGCTGCTGGTGATGTACGCCCCGGGCGGACTGTCGAGCCTGATCCTGATGAATCTGCGTGTGTTGAAGTTCAAGAAGTTCGCGCGGCTGCGTGATCCCTATGTCGGTTTGCTGCTTGCCGCGCTCGCCCTTGCATTCGGCGCGGTGCTGATCATCGAGTTGATGTATCACGTGACGCTTAACGTCGGCCAGGGCCCCGATGTGCGGCTGTTTGGATTCGTTTTTGATACAACGCGCGCTCCCGGATGGGTGTTCGCAGTAACGACCCTTTTCGCAGCCGCGATCGCATTCGAGTTCTATCGCAGGCGCTTCAAGCAGAAGTGGGACGAAGCGCAGGTCGAGATTGAAGACTGGATTCGCGAGAATCCATGAACGCATCCGTGACCTTCGCGCTTGAGCTGCGCGACGTCAGCAAACGGTTCGGCCGCACCGAAATTGTTCGAAATGTGTCTTTGCAGATTCCTCGCGGGGAACGCCACGCGATCATTGGACCAAACGGCGCAGGCAAGTCGACGTTGTTCAACTTGCTCAGTGGCCGTTTTGAGGTGACGTCGGGGGCCTTGCTGCTTGGTGGCGTCGACATCACGGGTCGAAAGCCCTTTGAAATCAATCGGCTTGGGTTGTCGCGCAGCTTTCAGATCACCAACTTGTTCCACCGATTGTCAGTCTTCGAAAACCTGCGTTGCTCGGTGCTGTGGTCGCTCGGACATCGGTATTCGTTCTGGAAGAATCTGAACACGCTGGCTGACGTCGAAGAGCGGAGCGAATCGATCCTCGAGCAAGTGGGATTGAAGCGCCGGCGCGACATCGCAGCGGGGTTGTTGACCTACGCCGAGCAACGCGCACTCGAAATAGGAATCACGATCGCCGGCGGGGCCGATGTGATCCTGCTCGATGAGCCCACGGCTGGGATGAGCCGCGCCGAAAGTAAACGAGCGGTCGAGCTGATACGCGCCGTCACGCAGGGCAAAACGCTGGTAATGGTTGAGCACGACATGAGCGTCGTGTTCGACCTCGCGGACCGCATCTCCGTGCTCGTCTACGGACAAGTGATTGCAAGCGGAACCCCGGCGGAGATCCGTGCCAACGACGCGGTTCGCGAAGCGTATCTCGGTCAACCTGCGCTGGCGGCCTGATGCTAAGGGTAGCGAATCTGCAGGCGTACTACGGCAAGAGTCATGTGCTGCACGGCGTCGATCTAAGCGTCGGCCGCGGCGAGATCGTCAGTCTGCTAGGGCGCAACGGGGTCGGCAGATCGACCACTGCAAAGGCGATCATGGGGCTTGTCGACTGCACCGGGTCGGTTACCTTCAAAGGTCACGATCTGATCAACAAGAAGGCCTATGAGATCGCGCACCTCGGTTTGGGTTACGTACCGGAGAACCGAGACATCTTCCCGACGCTGACGGTGGAAGAAAATTTGCGGCTTGGCATCAAACGCGGCCGGAGCAGCGGGTGGACGTTCGACGAGATGTATCAGCTGTTTCCGCGCCTGCGCGAACGCGCGACAACCGAGGCCGGTGTGCTTTCCGGCGGAGAGCAACAGATGCTGACGCTCGCGCGTACGATGATGGGCGATCCCGAGCTGGTCATCATCGATGAGCCCACCGAAGGTCTGGCGCCGATGATCGTCAAGATGGTGGCAGAGTTTCTACAACATCTGAAGGAGCGTGAAGTCTCCGTATTGCTGATCGAGCAAAAGCTAACCATTGCGCTGCAGATTTCGCAGCGCGTTTATGTCATGGGACACGGCCACATGGTGTTCGAAGGTACGCCTGATAGTTTGAAGGCCAATAAACTGATTCGCCAGGAATGGCTAGAAGTTTGATCATTGAATGACCACTTACTACGAAAAGCGCGGCACGGTGGCCGTGTTGCAGATCGACAATCCACCGGTCAACGGGCTAGGGCACGCCACGCGCAAGACTCTGATCGACGGGCTCGGCCGGGCGCTGCGCGATGACGATATCCGCAGTGTAGTGATAACCGGAACAGCGAAAGTGTTTTCCGGCGGCGCCGACATCAAGGAATTCAATACGCCGGCGGCTGTGGCGCAGCCAAGCCTGCTTCAACTGATCGACAACCTGGAAGCTGCGACCAAGCCCGTTATTGCTGCTGTAAACGGCGTTTGCATGGGCGGCGGGCTCGAGCTTGCGCTCGGCTGCCATTACCGAATAGCGACGCAAGACGCGTTGTTCGCGCTGCCCGAAGTCAAGATAGGCCTGCTGCCTGGAGCCGGCGGCACACAACGCCTGCCACGCGCTATCGGTGTCGGGCCCGCGTTGCAGATGATCGTCAGCGGCGAGCCGATCGATGCACGCGCCGCGTCCGAACGTGGCCTGGTTTCGCGAATCGTTACCAACACATCGTTTGACGGCGTACTCGAATTTGCAAACGAAGTGGCCTCTAAGTCCAAGCACCCGAAGCTTCGTGAGCAGCCGGCAGAGCTAGTAGGCAGCCAAGACAGCACTGCCTTTTTCAAAGCTGCTCGTGAGCAGGCCACCAAGCATTCGCGCGGATTGCCGGCGCCAATGCGCTGCATAGAGGCAGTGGAAGCAGCGGTGAAGCTGCCGTTCGAGCAGGGCATAGCGCTCGAGCGCCAGCACTTTGTCGAGCTGGTTCAGTCGACCGAGTCGAAGGCACTGCGCCACGTATTTTTTGCCGAACGCGCTGCATCGAAGATTCCTGACATCCCTGAGGAAATTCGCACGCGTTCGATCGGCAAAGCGGCTGTCATCGGTTTCGGCACGATGGGCGGCGGAATCGCGATGACTTTTGCGAATGCTGGAATTCCGGTGACAGTGTTCGAAAAGGACCAGGCAGCGCTTGACCGCGGACTGGCTCAGTGCCGCCGAAATTGGGAGGCGACGGCTAAGAAGGGTCGATTGACAATGGACGAGGTCGAGCGTCGCATCGCGCTGCTGAAACCGACCCTCGACTTCAACGCGCTAAGCACCGCCGACATAGTCGTTGAAGCCGCGTACGAAGACATGGCGGTCAAGCAGGACGTATTCAAGCGTCTCGACGCAGTATCCAAGCGCGGCGCGATCCTCGCGACCAACACTTCGACGCTCGACGTCAATCAGATCGCGGCGGCGACTGTGCGGCCGCAGGATGTGATCGGCACGCATTTTTTCAGCCCTGCCAACGTGATGCGATTGCTCGAGATCGTGCGCGGCCAGCATACCGGCAAGGACGTTCTCGCGACCGTTATGCAGCTCGCCAAGCGGCTCAAGAAAGTCGGCGTTGTGTCCGGTGTGTGCGACGGTTTTATCGGCAACCGGATGCTGGAACAGTATCTACGCCAATCGATGTTCCTTGTTGACGAAGGTGCTTCGCCACAGCAAGTCGACGCCGCGATGGTTCGATTTGGAATGGCGATGGGTCCGTTTGCCGTCGGTGATCTCGCAGGTCTAGACATCGGCTACGCGATTCGCCAGCGCCGTTACGTCGAAAAGCCGCACGTCACTTACAGCCGTGTCGGCGATCGCGTTGTCGAGCTTGGTCGCCTCGGACAGAAAACCGGCAAGGGTTGGTATCGGTATGAACCGGGCGATCGCACTCCCAGACCGGATCCGGTCATTGACGAGCTAGTGGCGAAGTATCGAAATGAGATCGGTATTACGCCGCGAACGATCACCGACGATGAGATCGTGCAGCGTTGCGTGTACGCGTTGGTTAACGAGGGCGCCAGGATCCTGGAGGAAGGTATTGCACTTCGCGCGAGCGACATCGACGTCGTCTATTTGACCGGCTACGGCTTTCCGGCGGCGAAGGGGGGTCCGATGTTTTACGCACAGACGGTGGGTTTGAAGAATGTCACCGACTCGATGCGGTCGTTCGCACAAAACGGTCATGCCGACCCGAAATTCTGGCAGCCCGCCCGGCTGCTGCAGGACGCTGTTGTCGGTGGTCAATGGCCACGTTAGTTGCAACAGCGACTTTCTATGCCGCTTAAAGAGCTATTCGATCTAACCGGCAGGACCGCGCTGATTACGGGCGGCTCGCGCGGACTCGGCTTGCAGATCGCCGAAGCGCTGGGCGAGATGGGTGCTCGACTCGTGCTCTCGGCGCGCAAGCCCGACGAACTGACAGCCACGAGTGCGCATTTAAAAGAGCAGGGCATCGACGCGCACGCGATTGCCGCCGATTCATCCAATCCTGATGACATCGCACGCCTTGCTGTGGCTGCTCAGACGCACCTTGGGCAAGTTGACATACTGGTCAACAACGCCGGCGCAACCTGGGGTGCTCCTGCCGAAGATCATCCGCTGGACGCATGGGACAAGGTGATGAATCTGAACATCCGCGGCGTTTTTTTGCTATCGCAGCTGGTTGGCCGCGCTTCGATGATTCCGCGGCAAAGGGGGCGCATCATCAACGTTGCATCGATTGCGGGTTTGTCGGGCAATGCTCCCGGGACGATGAACACGATTGCCTACAACACGAGCAAGGGAGCGTTG
>DATEOP010000376.1:0-6846 GCA_035274065.1 Burkholderiaceae bacterium | reverse complement strand
GCGCACCCGGCCGATCACAAACAGCAATTGATCCTCTCTTAACAACGCGCGCTTGCGATCGTAGAGCTCCGAAAAGACCATCAGCTCCAACTGCGCGGTGCCATCTTCGAGAACCACAACGCCCATCCGGCCGCGCCGCGTATTTTGACTGCGTGCCGAGACGATGACGCCCGCGAGCTTGACCTGCTCGCTGCGTCCCATCGGCGCCTGCTGCACGTCGGAAAGTCGCGTCGGTGCTAGCCGCCGGGCTTCGGCCGCGAACTCGGTAAACAAGTGGCCTGAGAAGTAGTACCCCAGTGCGAGTTTTTCGTTCGAAAGCTTCTCGCGCTCGTTCCAGCGGGTGGCTGCCACGTACTCGACGTGCCGTGTCGTTTCGAATGCACCGAACAGGCTTGCCTGCCCCACTGACGCGGCCGAATGGTCGGCCGCATCGATCGCCCTGCCAACGCTCGCCAGCAGCACCGCGCGATCGTCATTCAGGCGGTCGAATGCGCCGGCGCGCACCAGCTGCTCGAAAACACGGCGGCTGACGAATTGCTTATCGACGCGCGCGGTCAGATCGAACAAGTCAGCAAATGGCCCAGCCGCGGAACGAGCCGCGATAATTGCCTCGATTGCACTTCGGCCGGTGCCCTTGATCGCGCCAAGTCCGTAGCGGATTGTTTTCGCATCGACCGGCGCAAATCGATACTCGCTCACGTTGATATCAGGGGGCAGCACTTTCAACCCAATCGCCTTACAGTCCTCGATCAGATCCTTCACCTTGTCGGTGTCGTCCATCAACGTCGACAAGTTGGCCGCCATAAATGCCGCCGGAAAATGCACCTTGAAGTAAGCAGTCTGATACGCGATCAGCGCATACGCCGCGCTGTGGCTCTTGTTGAATCCGTAGCCCGCAAACTTCTCAATATGGTTGAACAGCTCGGTCGCTGTGCGCTCTTCGACGCCCCTGCCGGCTGCACCGCTGACGAAGATCGACCGGTGCGTTGCCATCTCCTCCGGCTTTTTTTTGCTCATCGCGCGCCGCAGAAGATCAGCGCCACCCAGCGAATAGCCGCCGGTGACCTGCGCGATTCGCATCACCTGCTCCTGATACACCATCACGCCATATGTCTCGGAAAGAATCGGCTCGATGGATCGATGCAGGTACTCGACTTTCTGCCGCCCCTGCTTGCGATCGACGTACTCCGGGATCAGGTCCATCGGTCCGGGCCGATACAGTGCGTTCAATGCGATCAGGTCTTCCAATCGATCGGGCTTGGCGCGCTTTAGCAGCTCGCGCATGCCGCGCGATTCAAACTGGAAAATCGCGGTCGTCTCGCCCCGCTTGAAAATCTCATAAGTCGCCGCGTCATTTAGCGGCAAGCGATCAAGCTCCAGCGAGAACGACGGATCGAGCTGCCGCACGTACTTCAACGTCAAATCCATGATCGTCAAGGTCGTCAGCCCGAGGAAGTCGAACTTGACGAGCCCAATTGCCTCAACGTCGTCCTTGTCGTATTGACTGATGACGCCCTCGGTGCCTTGCGCGCAATACAGCGGCGTGAAGTCGGTCAGCTTGCCGGGCGCGATCAGCACACCGCCTGCATGCATGCCAACGTTTCGCGTCAACCCTTCCAGCAGTTTCGCCAGAGCGATCAGCTCCTGGTTCTCCTCATCGCTTGCAACTGCATCGGCGAACGCGGGCTCTTGCGCAAGCGCGCGCTCGAGCGTCCACGGGTCAGCCGGGTTATGCGGGATCAGCTTCGAGAGTTGATCGCACTTCGTGTACGGCATATCAAGAACCCGACCGGCGTCTCTGACGACGGCCTTCGCACCCAGCGTGCCGAAGGTCGCGATCTGCGATACCGCCTCGTGTCCGTACTTGCGCTTCACGTAGTCGATTACGCGATCACGATTGTCCTGACAGAAATCGATATCGAAGTCCGGCATCGACACGCGCTCGGGATTCAGGAAGCGCTCGAACAGCAATCCATAGTGCAGCGGATCGAGATCCGTGATGCGAAGCGAGTAAGCGACCAGCGAGCCGGCCCCCGATCCGCGGCCCGGACCTACCGGGATGCCGTTGCGCTTGGCCCAGTTGATGAAGTCGGCAACTATCAGGAAATAGCCGGAGTAGCCCATCTTCGCGATCGTCGACAGCTCGAGATCGAGTCGCGCCATGTACTCCGGCCGCCGTGCGTTGCGCAGGCTTTCGTTGTCGTAGAGTTTGACGAGCCGCTGCTCCAGCCCCTCGGACGCGAGCGCCCGGCAGTGATCGTCCAGCGTGACACCGTCCGGCGTCGGAAATTTCGGCAAGCGCGCTGTACCCAGTTCAAGCGTTAGATTGCACCGCTTCGCAATCTGCACCGAATTCGCCAGCGCTACCGGGACGTCGGCAAACAGCTCGGCCATCTCAGCCTGGGATTTCAGGTACTGCTCCGGTGTGTAGCGCCTAGGCCGCCGTGTGTCGTTCAACGTGTGACCTTCGGCGATGCACACGCGGGCTTCATGTGCACGGAAGTCTGCGCACTCCAGAAACTGAATCGGATGCGTCGCGACGACCGGTAGCCGAAGACGGGTAGCGAGCGACAGCGCAGCTTTGGTCTGTACCGCGTCGCGCGCATCACCCGTTCGCTGCAGCTCCAAGTAAAAGCGACCCTCAAAACATGAGGCCAAGCGCTGCGCGACCAGTGCCGCTGCCTCGGGCTTGCCGGCAAGCAAGCACGAGCCGACCGCGCCGTAGCGCGCCCCGGACAGCGCAATCAATCCTTGTGCGGAGCGGCCATGACCTTCCTCGAACCATTCGGTGCGAACCTCCGCACGGTTGCGATGAGAGTTTTCAAGATATGCACGCGTGATCAGTTCGCACAGATTCAAGTAGCCCGTGCGGTTCTGCACCAATACGACCATGCGCGTCGGGTTGTCGCGATCGAGGTCATTGGTGATCCAAAGATCGCAGCCGATGATCGGCTTGATGCCGCGCTTGCGCGATGCAAGGTAAAAGCGCACCGCACCAAACATGTTGGCGTTATCCGTCAGTGCCAGCGCGCCCTGGCCATCTGTCGCTGCCTTTGCGATCGCATCGTCAATGCGCACGATGCCGTCGACGACCGAAAACTCCGAATGCAGGCGAAGATGGACAAACTGCGTGACGCTCATTGATACGATTTTGCCATCGGGGCCGCGAAGGAACTGTGGATAACCGACCGATGGCGCCAATTAAGGTGCATTCTGCGGCGAAACCTTTGGAACGCCACGAAATACCTCGTGCCTAGCCCTTTTGTCAGCCGCGACGAACCGCTATCGTTATCCCAATGGGAATACAACATACTCAAGGAGGCGGCATGCGCCGACTGATTCTCGTCGTTTGTCTGGCCGGCACGCCGATGCTGACGTCCGCCCAGTCAATGATCTACAAGGTGCAGATGCCTGACGGCAGCGTGCTGTATAGCGACAGCGTCCCTGCGGGCGGCAAGGTCCTTGAGGAACGTGAAGCGAAAAGCACGCCGCGCGTCAATACCGTGCCGAGTCTGGCGTCAGGAAAGCCTGCAGCCGGTGCAACGAAGCCGGCAAACACATCTGATCCCATCATGCGGCCGGCGGCACCGTTGAAAGGCGCGCCCCGGCCCGACAACATCCCAGCACTCGAGCGTGAACTCGCGATCGCGAAACGAAAGCTTGAACTCGGCCGCGAGCCGTTACCCGGCGAAAGGCGTGGACTGGCCGGCGGAGGTAGCCGGTTAACACCGGAGTACGAGGCACGGATCGCAGGGATGGAGCGCGATATTGCCGCAATTGAGGCCAAGCTAAAAAGCGCGTACGAAAAACGGTAGCAAGCGCCGAAAGACGGGTCGCCGTCGCATTCCGCGTGCTTAACAACACCGTACTCGTATGAAGTCGTTGACGCCCAACGACGAACACGCTGCGCACCACGCCTCAGCTTTACTGGCTGCGATTGTTTCATCGTCCGACGACGCGATCATCAGCAAGACGCTCGACGGGGTCATTACCTCGTGGAACACCAGCGCCGAGCGGCTGTTCGGCTACACCGCCGACGAGGCCATCGGCAAGTCGGTGACTCTGATTATTCCGGTGGAGCGTTGGGATGAAGAAAGCGAGATTCTGCGGCGCATCAAATCCGGGCAAAGAGTCGAGCACTTTGAAACAATTCGCGTCAACAAAGACGGACGCGAAGTCCATGTTTCGTTAACAGTTTCGCCGGTTCACGACCGTCAAGGGCGCGTCATCGGCGCGTCGAAAGTTAGCCGCGACATTTCCGAACGCAAACGCGCCACGATAGAGACGCAAGCGGCTCAGCAGTTATTGCGCTTGATCGTGGACAACGCGCCAGCGCTGATCGCTTACGTCGACAGCGACTATCGCTACCTGCTAAACAATCGCGCGTATCAAACCTGGTTCGGCGACGCATACGGAAATCTCACCGGCAAGCTCGTCAGAGAAGTCGTCGGTGCGGCTACGTTTGAAAAGCTGAAGCCGCGCATGGATGCTGCACTCGCGGGACAGACGGTGTCCTACGACGACGAGATCCCCTACAGCTCTGCGGGTACCCGCTGGATCAACGCGAACTACATTCCCGACGTAGCTGAAGACGGCACTGTAAAAGGGTTTGCGGTGCTGGTGCACGACGTGGATGAGCGGCGGCGAGCCGAGGATGCGCAGCGCTTCCTAGTCGCGCTGCACGATGCAACGCGGGGGCTGCAAGATCCCGCCGACGTGATGCTGCAGATTGCCACGATGGTTGGTTCGCATTTCGGCGTGATCCGCTGCGCATATGGCGAAGTTCAAGGCAATGGACATCACTTGCTGATCACGCGGGGTTACACAAATGGTGTACCCACAGTCGCCGGGCTTCACAAGCTTGAAGCCTTCGGCACCGGACTGGTGGACGAGATCAAGAGTGGCCGCACTGCGTTGATCACCGACGTTCTGATCGACGATCGGACTCGTGAGGCTGCGGCGCTGCGGACTTATGCGGCCATGGAAATCCGCTCGATGATCTGCGCACCCATCGTGAAAGCAGGGGAGATGGTCGCTCTGCTGGTCGTGGCCGACCGCAATCCACGCAAGTGGGTAGCAAACGATGCATGGCTGCTCGCGCAAGTCGCAGAGCGAACTTTCTTTGCTGTAGAGGGCGCGCGCGCCAGTGTTCTGCTCAGTGAGAGCCGTGACGAACTCGAGCGTGTGAATGCGCAATTGTCCGAGACCGATAGGCGCAAGGATGAGTTCCTCGCAGTGCTGGCGCATGAACTGCGCAACCCGCTAGCCCCGATCCGCAATGCGACCCAGTTCCTGCAGTTAAAGGCACCGGCCGATCCGACGCTCCAAAACGCACGCGACATCATCGATCGTCAGGTAAAGCACCTGGTGCGCTTGGTCGATGATCTGCTCGATGTTTCGCGGATCAGCAGCGGAAAAATCAGTCTGCAAAAGGAGCGTGTGAGCCTGACGTTGATCGTGACCAATGCCGTTGAGGCGTCGCGCCCGTTGATCGAGTCCGAACAGCATCAGTTAACCGTGACCCTCCCGAACGAGCCGTTGTACCTTGACGCTGACCTCACCCGCATGGCTCAGGTACTGCAAAATCTGTTGAACAATGCGGCCAAGTACACACCTTCGGGCGGCAGGATCGGACTGCACGCCGCCTTCGATGGCCGACAGGTAGCAATACGCATCACGGACACCGGCATCGGCATTCCGCCAGAGATGCTGTCGCACGTGTTTGGCCTGTTCAATCAGGTCGGCCGCTCGATCGAATGGCAAACCGGCGGGTTGGGCATCGGTTTGACACTAGTGCAGCGACTCGTGGAAATGCACGGCGGAAAAGTCGAGGCCCATAGTGATGGATTGGATAAAGGCAGCGAATTCATTGTCCGCCTGCCCGCGTTTCTTCACGCCCATGAAAGTCCGGGCACGGTCGGCGATAAGTCAGCAGAGGCCGTTACGGGCCTTCGCATTCTGGTGGTCGATGACAACGTCGACGCAGCCGATACGCTGAGCGAAATGCTGCGCGCTGCCGGACATGGCGTGCGAACCGAGTACGACGGAGCTGCTGCCGTCGATGCTGCGCGATCGCACCGTCCGGACGTTGTGCTGCTTGATATCGGGCTGCCCAAACTGAACGGGTATGACGCCGCTCGACAGATTCGTTCGCACGATCCGCACAGCCCCGCGCTGCTGGTCGCTGTCACCGGCTGGGGACAGGATGATGACCGACGCCGCTCAAAGGAGGCGGGATTCCATCATCACTTGGTAAAGCCGGTTGACCCTATAGCGCTCGAACGAATCCTTGAGTCGGTCGCGTCACGCAACGGTAGCTCGATTGCTTCCCGGTTGGAGTAGCGATAGCTGCCAGAAGACCCCATCTATGCGGCGCTGGCCGAGTCAGCTGTAAGGGCGTCCTAAGCCGAACGGAATTAACTCGGATACCTAGCTGGACGTTATTTTCAGAATACGCAAAGTGGGAAGTGGCCCAAGCTGGCGATACAGTTCATCGACGGCACGCGCGGGCGGCTGTACCGCCGGATCGATAACGAACGAAAACGTAACCGGTGCGTTCGATGTGCGCACCGTTCCGCGCTTCACGCCGCGAATGCGCGGCGCGACCTCAGCCACGCGCCGCATAAAGGCAGCGGACTCGACCGGCCCCTCAACCGAGACAAATACAACGCTATGGCGCAATGTTGCTGCGCGCGCAACCGTTGCATGGTCATACGTCGTCGCCACTTTGTCTTCATCGCAGACGCCGCAACTCCACGCGGAAAGTGGCCATATGCAAACAAGGATTGCGACCAGGCGACTCATTTGCCTGCTCCCGACTTGTCGGTCGATGTTCCTGCGCGCTTA
>DATEOP010000375.1:0-2975 GCA_035274065.1 Burkholderiaceae bacterium | reverse complement strand
CACGAGCGGATTTCTCGTATCGAAGCGGCACGGCGAGGCAGCACTGCGAAGTCGGACGTTCGACTCAGTGATTGTGCGCCCGTCGCTACTGAATGGTATCGATGGCTATGGTGCGCACTGGTTTCGCAGGGTCGCACGCTGGCCTGTTCACTTCATTCCTGCCAGCGCGCGCGGTCGCGTCGCTCCGCTGGATGTCGATGATCTTGCAGCGGCGCTGGCGGTTCTATGCGAAATGGACACGCCGCCGTCGCGCGAAATCGAGCTTGGCGGCGCCGAACAAATGTCGATTCGCGAATACCTTGCCGGCTTGCGGCTGCAACAGTGGGGCACGAAGGCGTGGCCAGCGACCGTCGTCCAAGTTCCACACTGGATTGCGCGTGTCGGTAGCCACGTCTGCGATCTGTTGCACGTGACGCCGTTTTCGTTCGGACATTTGCAGCTGATGCAGCACGACAACCTGCCGCGCGTGAATCATTTGCCGCAGCTGCTGAAGGTTACTGAAAGAACGCAAGAAGGATAAACGCCGCAAACAACGCCAGATCACCGCACCCTGCATCACTATCCTATTGCCGACGTGCATGCGTATCACTCCAGGCTCGCCATACCATCATTGGCCGGGCGAGGCTGGGCTGGTGTTCGCTCGCTACGGCAGCGTGTCAGCCAAAACCCATCATTTGATTTGGCAGCCACAGCGCGATATCTGGAAAAACCGAAATCAGCACCATCGCGACAAACATCAGCAGCACAAACGGCAACGAACCGCGCAACACGGTCGTGAGCGGGATGTCCGGCGCCACGCCCTTAAGAACGTACAGATTGAGGCCGACTGGGGGTGTGATCAGTCCGACTTCCATGTTGATGGTCAGGATCACTGCGAACCAGATGAGGTCGAAACCGTTCGCTTCGAGGACCGGGGTCATGATCGGCATCACCATCAGGATGATTGCCACTGGCGGTAAAAAGCAGCCGGCGACGAGCAGAAACACGTTGAGCGCGGCCATCAGTACCCAGCGATTAAGGTTTAAATCGACCAGTGCTTGGGCTGCTGTCTGCGTCACGTAGAGCAGCGACATCATGTAGGAAAACACTGCCGCAGCACCGATGATCATCAAAATCATCGTTGACTCGCGCACCGTCTCGCGAAAAATGCGCCACAGGTCCTGCAAGTGCCACGCGCGATACATCACTATCACCAGAACCAGCGCGAGCACCGCCGAGATGGCAGCCACCTCCGAAGGCGTCGCGAGGCCGCCGTACATTGCGTACCCAATCGCGATGACAATGCCAATGAAGGGCGCAACTCGTCCCAGCCCCTCAACCTTTTGCTTGAACGTGTAGGGCGGGACGTCGTCGACTACGACAGAGCGCCGCGCAATTAGCGTAGCGCCCCACGCGTAGAGCGAAAACATCACCACCAGCAGAATCCCTGGAACGACGCCAGCGAGGAACAGGCGCCCGATCGAGGTCTCAGTGGCGATGCCGTACAAAATCATCGTGATGGAAGGCGGAATCAGGATCCCGAGCGTGCCGCCCGCGCAGATCGATCCGGTGGCAAGCGCTGGCGGCACCCCACGCTTGATCATCTCAGGCACGCCGGACTTGCCGATCGCGGCGGCGGTTGCAGGGCTCGAACCGCAAATCGACGAGAAGATGCCGCAGGCGAGTATGTTGGCGATCACCAGGCCGCCGGGCACGCGGTCCAGCCACCGGTGCAGCGATTCGTAGATATCGCGGCCGGCGGCTGACGCGCCGATGGCTGCGCCGAGCAGAACGAACAGCGGAATCGTCAGCAGCGCAAACGACGACAACTCGTCCATCATCAGCACCGGCACATTTGCTAGCGTCGCCGGTCCCTGGAACACGAGCAGGAAACCGACCGTGACAATGATCAGCCCCCACGCGATCGGGACGCCCGAAAACAGGACCACCAGCGTGACTACCATGATCAGCAGACCAATCTGCAGTTCGTTCATCGCGTAGCGGCCGGTGCGCGTAGCAACTCTGCCAGGTATTGGACCGCGGTCAGCGCGAGGCCTACGGGCATCGTCAGGAACAGCGGCCATTTGAGCGGAGCCCAAGTGCTTTCGGTGTGATCACCGCGCTCAAACGCGTCATACGTCAGAATGCCGCCCATCACGGCCAGGTAAACGCACACCGCAAGTCCGATCAGCATCACCGCGATGGCCAGCCCGCGCGAAGCTCTGGCTGGCAAGTAATGCGACAGCAGATCCACGGCTACGTGGCCGTTGGTCATCAGACAGTAGGGCGACGCGAGGAACAGCGACGCCACCATCATGTAAACCGAGAACTCGATCTGCCAATATGTGGAAGCGCCGGCAGCGCGGTAAATAACGTTCCAGCAGATGACCAGCGCCGCCAACGCGAGCATTGCGGAGGCGACGACGGCGCATGCGATGCTCAGCCGGTCAATTGCGGCAACGAAGCGCCTAATTTGTATCTCCAGACGCGAAGCGGGCCGGTTGTCCCGGCCCGTACTCTCTTTGCGCTACGCCTATTTCACCTGCAGCAGCGAATCGAGCAGCTCCTTCGAGCGCGGCGACTTTGAGGCGAATTCCTTCCACGCGGTGTCCTTTGCGAGCGCGATCCACTGATCGTATTCGCTCTTGGTCATCTCGTGCACTTTTGCCCCAGCTTTTTTGTAAGCCTGCACCATGTCGTTGACGGCGTCGCGCTGCAGGCCCAAGAAGAACTGATCGGACTTGTCAGCTGCAGCCTCAAAAATTTTCTTCTGCTGCGGCGTCAGTTTGTCCCAGTGCTGCTTGGACATCACCAGCGGCTGTAACAACATCCACAGGGAATATTGCCCCGGGACCGTCGCGAACTTGGTCTGCTCATAAAGACGCATGCTGACGAATGTCTCGGCGGACGTCAGCGTGCCACTTAGTACACCTGATTGCAGCGACGGATAGATTTCGGTCGACGGCATGCTGACTACCGAGGCGCCGGCGGCCTTC
>DATEOP010000374.1:0-3513 GCA_035274065.1 Burkholderiaceae bacterium | reverse complement strand
CGGCAAGCGCCTCAGCCAGGGTCAAGTATCCAGAGAGGCAATCGAGAACATGCTGCCACGGGCGCACTGCCCGTGGATGGCGCAGCACGACCGCCTTCGACTCGATAAACGAAGCGATGGTGTCCGGCACTAGTTGCCGAGCGGTCCAGTCTCCGCCGCCGATGACGTTGCCAGCGCGCGCACTCGCAAGGCCGACGCCGTGCTCGGATCTGCGATCCAATGGAAAGAAAGACGCGCGATAAGCGTTACCGACCAATTCGGCACACGCTTTACTGTTTGAGTAGGGGTCCCGGCCGCCCAGCGTGGCGTCTTCGGCATAGCCACTAACCCGGCCTTCGTTTTCGTAACACTTGTCAGTCGTAACGTTAATCACGGTGCAAGGGCGGCCCATGCGTCGAACCGCCTCGAGGAGGTGGACCGTGCCAAGAACATTGGTGGAGTAGGTCTCGACCGGGTCGTCGTAGGACCGCAAAACAACCGACTGCGCAGCCATGTGGAAAACAATGCCCGGCGCAAATGCGCGAACACGATTACTCAGCGCTTCTAGATCGCGGATATCACCTACGGTTGAGTCCACGAGTTCGTCGACTCGCGCGAGCTCATAGAGGCTCGGATCTGTTGGCGGGTCAAGCGCGTACCCTGCCACCCGCGCTTCCAATGCTTGAAGCAACATGCAGAGCCAAGCGCCCTTGAACCCGGTATGGCCGGTAACAAGTACATCCTTGCCCCGCCAGGACTGCGGATTCATTGACGTAACTCTGGACGCGTGCCGGCCACTGCGTCTATCGCTTACGAACTTCGCGGCGCGACGTATCGGGCCTTACGACCTTCATTTCGCTCAAGAGCTTTCGGCAGTGAAACCCCTCCGCGTATCCACTCGCTGCGCGGCTTTCTAATCCACGCAGGCGCATCATGGCGTCGAGATTCTCCGCCTTGAACCACGGCTTTGCACGCTGTGAACTAAATGCGCGCATGACCAAGTTAATTTTGCGCTGAGCAAGAGTCGCGGACAGTGGCACGTACATGTTTGGCGTAACCAGATCACCGTCGAATTTCGGAATCTCATATTCCCAGATCATGTGATCTCGAAACGTCTGCCACGTGATATCGCTAACCAGGCTGTGGTCCTGATGCCGGTCAAGTCCGTGGTGCGTCAGCACCAAGTCGGGGTTGATCGCTTTCTTCATGCGTTCGAATTCGGCTTTGACCTCCGGCCATTGCGCGGGCAGCAGGCCGTCCTGAAACTCGCAGATGCGCATTTCGCCACGCGCTGAAACTTTGATTAAGGCCTTCGCCGCCGCTATGGCTTCCTGCCGCCGCGGTACGTTCGAAGTCAGCACAAGCATGTGCACTTTGCAACGCGGATAACGTTGCTGCAGGCCGATTACCGTCCCGCCGCATCCAATCTCAATATCGTCGCAGTGCGCGCCGATGCATAGGATCTCGAGCGCGGAATTGCTCGAAGTAGCGAGCGTCAGTCCAAGCAATGCGCCCTCGTCATGGCTTCCATACCATCCACGGGCAATCTCTTCTTGCCTCCATTCGGTCTAAAGTGATCTTGTCCTTAAACGTATCCATCGCGCGCCAAAATCCAAGGTGGCGATAAATGGCCAGAAGGCGTTTATCGATCAGGCGCGCGAATGGCTGCTCCACAAGCTCATCACCATCCTCGATGTAATCAAAGATATCGTTTCGCAGCACAAAGAATCCGCCGTTGATTAAGAGTTTGCTTTGCGCACGCGCATCGATGTGCGTTGCCCAGCCTTCCTCCGTGGCGGCTACGGTGTGAAAACTATGCCAACCTGTCACTCCGGCAAAACTCGCCACTGCCGCCTTCGAGTGGAAGTCTGCGATCATTTTGTCGAGCGGTATGTCCGACAACCCGTCCGCGTAATTGGCGAGGAAAACGCGGTCACCGTCGAGATATTTGCGAACGTTAACGAGTCGTTCCGCGATGTTGGCGTGCAACCCGGTATCGACGAAGGTAATGCGCCATTCGTCAATGTCGCTCGCATGCAGTTCGACGCGACGTCCGCCGTCGGACAGTGTGAAGTCGTTGGACAAGCACTCGTTGTAGTTAAGGAAATACTCGCGGATCAAGTCTCCGCGATAGCCGAGACAAAGAATAAATTCGTTGTGCCCGTAATGGGCGTAGTAGCGCATCAAGTGCCAGATGATCGGTCGTATTCCCACATTGACTAAGGGTTTCGGAATCGTGTCCGAGTGTTCGCGCAAGCGCGTACCGAGGCCGCCGCAGAACAAGACAACCTTCATGATGTCCTACACCTGTTGTTGGGCCGCAGCGCACCACGTGTGCTTGGCGACTGGGCTAGTGTTGAACAGGATTGTATGTTCGGAGAGAGAGATAGAGTTAGTTGTAATCGACATTGCAGCATTGGGCCTGAATAGTTGACTTTTACGCAACCATGAAATTCGAACGCGCCCACCGCCTGAGCCGAAGGGCGAGCCTGCGGGCAATCACCGGCTTGGCGGCGCTGCCCGTTTTGACACGGGTTTCATCGCTTGGCGCGACGGAAAAGGTTGCGTCCACGCCAGCGCGGACGATTTACGTCGGCCCGGGAGGCGACATCCAGACACTGGCAGAAGCTGCGCGACATGCGAAAGATGGTGACACGTTGCTGGTGGCGTCGGCGGATTACCGCGCGGACGTCGCCGTCTGGACGCAGCGCGACCTGGTTATTCGCGGTGTCGGCGCGAGACCGCGGTTAATTGCCGATGGCGCGAGCGCTGAGTCGAAGGGCATCTTTGTAGTTCGAGGCGACGGCGTGCGCATCGAAAACTTGGCATTTCTCGGCGCTCGAGTACGGGACCGCAACGGCGCCGGTATTCGGCTTGAGAAGGGCAGTCTCCGTCTCTCGGGTTGTCACTTCGAAGACAACGAGAATGGAATTTTGACCAGCAACGGCGATGCAATTCAGCTCGCCATCGACCGTTGCTCCTTCGTCGCAAACGGCGCCGGAGACGGCCAAAGTCACAACCTTTACGTCGGTGCCATTGGTCAATTGACGGTGGGTTCGAGCTACTTCGCGCGAGCGCACATCGGGCACCTCTTCAAGAGTCGCGCCCGGGAGAGTGTCGTGGAGTATTGCCGGCTGACTGGCGAAGACGGCGCTTGCAGCTACGAGCTTGAGTTTCCGAATGGAGGTGTAGTTCGCGTTTTAGGGTGCTTGATTCAACAGGGGCCGCGCACCGAAAACGAAACCGTTGTTTCGTATGGAGCTGAAGGCTATCGATGGCCGAATAACGAGCTTCAACTCACGTTCAACACCCTTGTTAACGATGCGGGTCAACATGCAACATTTGTGCGGGTGGCAGCTGGATCTGTGCGAGGTGAGATAGCGGACAACTTGCTCGTCGGAGTTGGCGGGCTCGATGTTAAAGCGACATCGGTGTCAGTCAGCAACATCGAGGCACGTGTAGACAACTTTGCGAATGCCGCACGATTCGACTATCACTTGCGCCTCGGATCTCGGCACGTAGGCGCCGCGGGCA
>DATEOP010000373.1:0-2671 GCA_035274065.1 Burkholderiaceae bacterium | reverse complement strand
ATACACGCGATCGCCGATCCGATGCCAAGATTCAGGCTCGTTTGCAATCGGTTGCGCGCTGCGGCGCGCACGGCTGCTGCTGTCTCCGGCAATAGCACGAGCATCGCGATCGCTATTCCGACCACTGCCGTTGGTGCTGATGCGGCGGCAACGCCGGCTTCGATTGACGGCGCAAGCGCTTTGGCGAGGCCCACTACCGCGGTCAAGCTGACAGCGAGCAAGCCGAGGCTGACTAGGGCGACTTTTCGCGACGGTGGCGCGGCGTGGCTTGCCTCATCACCCACGTCAGACGGCAGAAAGTAGTCACGATGCCGCACCGTCTGCACGAATACGAACACTGCGTACAGCGTCAATGACATTACACCGGCAAATGCTAGCTGCAACGTCGACAGCGACGGACCTGGCGTGGTCGTCGTGTAGGCCGGCACAACCAGTGTCAACGTCGCCAGCGCAACCATCACCGCGAGCGCCGGACTCGTACCTTCGACGCGATATTCGAGCTCCCGATGGCGCAGCCCGCCGACGACCAGGCATGCGCCGATGATGCCGGTCGAGGCGATCATCACTGCTGCAAACACCGCATCGCGCGCAACGACATTGGCAGTCGGGCCGCCGGTGAGCATCACAGAAACGATGAGGCCGGCCTCGATGATTGTGACGGCAAGCGCAAGAATCAACGTACCGAACGGCTCGCCGACGCGAAGCGCCACGACTTCGGCATGATGAACCGCAGCCAGCACGGCCGCGATCAAAGTGACTGCAATCAATGTAACGAGCGCCCACTCGAGCGGCCGATTCCACACGATTCCCAGCACGACAATGGATGCGATCGGAACGCCAATGCTCCAGCGCGGGAGTGCGTGCGAAAATTCACCTGTCACTGTTTGGGCTCGTCGAGTTGTCATGCCGATCGAGGATACAAGCGAACAACAGGTGCGGTGGCCGGAGCTGCCGCTTACCGCTTGGAGCGACACGTACAAGACACTGCACCTGTGGCTGCAGATCGTCGGCAAAGTGCGTTTCGTGCGAAGCGCGTGGCTTAATCACTCGTGGCACGTAACTTTGTACGTAACGGCCAAAGGACTGACGACTTCACCGATCGTCGCAGACTCGCGGACATTTCAGATCGATTTCGACTTCATTGATCAGCGGCTCGTGATTCAGACAAGCGACGGCCGGGGCGGGGGGTTTGACCTCGAGCCGATGTCGGTCGCGGCCTTTTACACACGCCTGATGGAGGAGCTGCGGGAGCTGGATATCAGTTTGCGCATTCATCCGCTTCCGAACGAAGTCGAAAATCCAATTCGGTTCGATCACGACAAGTTGCACTGTGCTTACGATGCCGAGTACGCAAACCGCTTCTGGCGCTCTTTGGTGCAGGCCGATCGTGTTTTCAAAATCTTCCGAAGCGCGTTCATCGGCAAGGCAAGCCCGGTGCATTTGTTCTGGGGAGCGCCAGACCTGGCGGTGACTCGATTCTCGGGGCGGCGCGCCCCACAACATCCCGGCGGCATTCCGCATCTTCCCGACGCGGTCACACGCGAGGCGTATTCGCACGAGGTGAGCAGCTGCGGATATTGGCCCGGCGGCGGAGGAATCGACTATCCGGCGTTCTATTCGTACGCCTATCCGGAGCCGGCTGGTTTCAGAGAGGCCCGCATACGACCGGACGCGGCGTTCTACAGCGACGAGTTGCACGAATTCATACTTCCCTACGACGCTGTGCGGCAATCCCAATCACCGGATCAGCTGCTTCTCGATTTTTTGCAGACAACGTACGAAGCCGCCGCAAATTTGGGCAAGTGGGACCGCGCGTCGCTTGAGCGCGACGCTGGGGCAATTGAAGGCGCTAGGCGAGAAACTTGAGCGTTGCGGGTACTTGCCGGCGCAGCAGCGCATTGCGTGCGGCCCATTCGGCTTCGGGCTCGAGTTGTTCAAGGAAACGCGCTTCTCCGGCGGCCAGTAGCGCGATAGGCAGACCATCGCGGTAGAGCACCCGGTTGCCTGTGAGGGCGGGCAACCTCGCGCCGGGACTGAGAATGCCCACCAGGTTCAGCGGATCAGCGCCGCTTAAGCTCACCAACGCACCCGATGGCTGGCGCCGCCGCATGTCGCGCAACAGTCCGATCGCTTCCGGGACGGCAAACTGCTCGCCGGAAGGGCCTGCAACAAAACGTCCACCGCGAATTTCGCCGCGCGCCTCAAGCCGCCGATAGCATCTCAACAAATCGCGCCAGGGTGGAAGCCATTGCGCCTCGCGCGCAATCAAACGCCAGAACATGACGCCGTAGCGGCGTAACAGAGTGCGTGCCACATGTTCGACGATGTCGGCACCCTCCGGCGCGCGGCGCTTTCTAACCAGCGCCCAACGTCCGGCGTCTTCGATGCCGAACAGCGCGGTACGGCGAAGACGTTTTTGTCCATCGAATGTGCGGCGCCGGTCGGATGGCACGAGCAACGCGCGCAGACCACCGAAGCTGTCGGCGTTGATCAAACCTTGCGCGACCAGCTCAGCGAGAGCGAGCTCGACCTGTGTGCGCAATAGTGCGGTGCCTTCGACAACTTCCTCGAAAAACGACGCACCGTGCGTTGTCAGGAATTCGACCACGCGCTGTGCGTTCGACGTCAGCGTGATGCTGCCTGCGTCCGGCGCCAGCGCCGCCCATATCGC
>DATEOP010000372.1:0-4052 GCA_035274065.1 Burkholderiaceae bacterium | reverse complement strand
GAACTTCTGCAACGCGGCGCTCCGCTCGCTCGAACGCTGGGTGGGAGAATTGGAATCGAGTTGCGCCTGGTCGTGCAGGGCGGGCTTCGTATTCTTGAGCGGATCGATGCCGTCAACGGCGACGTTTTCTTACAGCGCCCGAAACTGTCGGCCCGCGACTGGACGTTGATGGGATGGCGCGCACTGCAGCCGCTGCAGACATGACGCCCCACACAGTTTTTTGCTGGCTGCTGGCTGCGCGATGACACCGGACGAGTACTGCCAGCTGGCAAAGCGCGGTCGCGCTTTGCACTCCCTTGAAGCTGTCGCGGCGCGCAGCCGCCGCACAGCTTTTTGCTGGCTGCAGGCTGCACGATGACGCCGGACGAGTACTGCCAGCCCGCAAAGCGCGGTCGCGCTTTGCGCTCCCTTGAAGCTGCCGCGGCGCACAGTCGCCGCACAGCTTTTTGCTGGCTGCAGGCTGCACGATGACGCCGGACGAGTACTGCCAGCAAAAAGCCGCCGCTAGTGGTTCTAGCTTCTACTACTCGTTCTTGTTTCTTCCGGCAGAACGCCGGCGCGCGATCACGGCGGTGTATGCGTTTTGTCGGGAAGTTGATGACGTGGTCGATGAAGTTAGCGACCCCACAACCGCCGAAACAACATTGGCCTGGTGGCGTACGGAGGTCGCTCGTTTGTTTGCGGGGCAGCCGACGCATCCAGTGACACGAGCGCTGCAGCCTTTTATTAGCGAGGCGTTCGGAATCACCGAGGTACGCTTGAGTGCCGTGCTCGACGGCATGCAAGTTGATCTGCATCAGAATCGTTTTCTGGATTACGCCGCGCTGCAGCGCTATGCGCACCAAGTTGCCGGCGTCGTCGGCGAGATGTCCGCAGGTATTTTCGGATATCGGGAATCCCAGACGCTGAGATATGCCGCCCAACTCGGGCTCGCCCTGCAGTTGATAAACATCATCCGCGACGTCGGCGATGACGCGCGGCGCGGGCGTCTCTATATTCCCGTTGACGAGCTGCAGCGCTTCAACGTGAAGGCAGCCGACATCCTAGCTGTGCGCTACGTCGACGGTTTTGCCCCGTTGATGCGCTTTCAAGCCGAGCGCGCGCGCAGCGTATATCGGGAAGCCCTTGCGCTGCTGCCGGAAACAGATCGCAGGTCGCAACGGCCCGGGCTGATGATGGGAACGATCTACTTCTCGTTGCTGGCCGAGATCGAGCGAGAAAACTTTCAGGTATTGCATCAGCGCATTGCACTGACACCACTGCGAAAGCTGTGGTTGGCATGGCGTACCTGGGTACGCGGTTGACTGCGCAGCGCAGAGTCGCCGTCGTAGGTGCGGGCTGGGCCGGATGCGCGGCAGCAACCGAGCTCGCCGCGGAAGGCGTCAATGTGATCCTTCTTGAAGCGAGCGACGAGTTGGGCGGTCGTGCGCGGCGCCTTCCGCTGGAATTGGCCGGACATCGGCACGTGCTCGACAATGGTCAGCACCTGCTGCTTGGTGCGTATACGGAAACAGCAGCGCTCCTCCAGCGGTTAAACGTTGCCTTGGATGACGTTGTCGAGCGGCGTCCGTTCGAGCTGCGCTACGCGGATGGGTTTCGCCTGCAGGCCGCTCGGCTGCCCGCACCTTTGCACCTGGCGGTTGCATTGATCGCTGCGCGCGGACTCGCTATCGAAGATCGCTCGACGCTGATTGGGTTTCTTCGCAATTTAAAGAGGTCTCGCTGGAATATCGGCAGCGACCGCAACATCACCGAGTGGTTGCACGAATGCGGGCAGACCGCGCAAGTCGTACGTCGCTTGTGGCGTCCGTTGGCGCTCGCCTCGCTGAACACGCCGCTTGACCGAGCGTCTGCGCAAATCTTTGCCAACGTGCTGCGCGATTCGCTCGGCGCGACCGGCGCGGCGAGTGAAATGTGGCTCCCACGCGCCAATCTTTCGGCGCTATTTCCTGATGCCGTCGAGCGCTTCGTCGTGGTTCACGGTGGCGAAGTTCGTCGCGATGCGCGCGTCGAGCACATTAGCGTCAAAGAGCACAGCGATCGCTTCGTGCTTTTGCTGCGAAACGAGCCCGAGCGAGTCGACGTTGACGCCGTCGTCTACGCTGCCGCGCCTACGCACCTCAAGCATATTGTCGGTAACAGTGCTACGTTAGGTTCGCTCTACGAAGCGCTGACGCGCTTTGAGCACGAACCGATCTACACCGTGTATCTGAAGTACGGACCAGACGTCCGCATTGCGCGTGGTTTCACTGCGTTGCTGGACGATGCGCCAAAGCGACGGTATGCGCAATGGGTATTCGATCGTGGCGCGTTCGACCCGGCCAATCGAGGCGTGCTCGCCGCAGTCATCAGTTCCAGCGGGCCGCACGAGGCAGAACCACTTGAAGATGTTTGCCAGGCAGTCGCTCAGCAATTGACCGAGGATCTGCGCTTGCCAGCGCCGGTCGACGCGCGCGCGATTGCGGACCGGCGCGCAACGCTCGCCGCCGTACCGCACCTGCATCGCCCTTGCAACCGGACTCCGTGGTCAGGCTTCGTACTCGCAGGAGACTGGACCGAGTCCGACTATCCATCCACGCTCGAAACCGCGGTGCGCAGCGGTCGCGCTGCTGCGCGTTTGCTCTTAAACGATCATTAGTGGCAGATCGCTATTGAAAGATCGCAGCAGCCATCGCTAGTCTCCGCGCATGCGCGCGAGTGCATGCTCCACTCGGTCAATAGCAATCACTTCAAGACCCGGGATGGCCTGTTTCGGCGCATTCTGTTTCGGAATCATCGCCATTGAAAAGCCGAGCTTGGCGGCCTCGCGCAGACGCTCCTGTCCGCGCGGGGCGGGCCTTACTTCGCCTGCAAGCCCGATCTCGCCAAACGCGACCAGGCCGCGCGGCAACGGCTTGTCGCGCATCGACGACACCACTGCAAGCAAGACCGGTAGGTCGGCTGCGGGCTCACCGATGCGCACACCGCCGACCGCATTGACGAAAACGTCCTGATCGAACGCCGCAATGCCAGCGTGTCGGTGCAGCACCGCGAGCAGCATCGCGAGGCGCTGTTGATCGAGCCCGACCGAGAGTCTGCGTGGATTCGGTACATGCGCGGCGTCGACCAGCGCCTGGATCTCAACCAGCAATGGCCGTGTGCCTTCCTGTGTCGCCATCACGCACGAACCGGCCACCTGCACATCGTGCTTGGACAGAAAGAGCGCAGACGGATTGCTGACGCCTTTAAGACCGCGGTCGGTCATAGCAAATACGCCGAGCTCGTTGACTGCGCCGAAGCGGTTCTTGAACGCGCGAACCAACCGGAACGAAGAGTGAGACTCGCCCTCGAAGTACAGCACGGTATCGACCATATGCTCGAGCACGCGCGGTCCAGCGAGTGAACCATCCTTGGTCACGTGCCCAATCATGATCAGCGTCAGCCCCGATTGCTTCGCCAGCCGTGTCAACTGTGCCGCGCACTCGCGCACCTGCGCAACCGAACCCGGCGCCGATTGCAGCTGTTCGGCATAGAGGGTTTGTATCGAATCGATCACCAGGACCGATGGCTTTTCGGTGCCGACCGCTGCGACGATACGTTCGAGCGAGATCTCAGACAAAAGACGTACTCGTGCGGCGTTGACGCCTAGCCGTTTCGCGCGCAACGCAACTTGTGCGACCGACTCCTCGCCGCTGACGTAAAGAACGGCTGCGTTTGCGGACAGTGCGGCCAGAGACTGCAACAGCAGTGTCGACTTGCCGATCCCGGGGTCGCCGCCGATCAGCACGACGCCGCCTTCGACAAAGCCACCGCCCAACACCCGATCGAACTCGTCGAGGCCCGATTCGATACGTGGCATTTCGCGCGCCTGCACATCACCCAACGATTGTGTGGGTGCATTTGAAACAAGCGCACCGTAACGATGCTCGCCGGATGCTTCGACGCGCGCTTCCGATAGCGAGTTCCAGGCGTTGCAATGCGGACACTGACCCTGCCATTTCAAGCTGGCGCCACCGCATTCGGCACAGACAAACTGTGTTTTTGCCTTTGCCATTGCTTCAGTTATCAATCTC
>DATEOP010000371.1:0-8277 GCA_035274065.1 Burkholderiaceae bacterium | reverse complement strand
CGGCGCGTTGCAACGCTGGCAGATCAGCTGTAATTGACCGTCCAAATGAAAGTCTGCCGCCGCATAACCCTCGCTATCGATTAAACCCACGATTCGGTAGCGCAGACCACCCTGCGTTGTGGCGAGAAACTCAGCGAGGCGCGGTAATTGTGCGGCAGCAACTTTGCCTTGCACCTCTCGGCCAGCACGCGCAAGTTCAAAGTTATCGATTGTCGGCGACGAACCAGACATATGGCAGAAAGGCAACGACGCCCGAGGGCCGCAATTCGGCTGGCAATTCGCGCATCTACACTTGTTAGGTGCCGTTTCCATCGATCGTACTCGCCTCCACGTCCCGCTATCGACGCGAACTGCTGGAGCGCTTACGCCTCCCATTTCAGGTGGTGCCGCCCAATGTTGAGGAAAGCGCGCTGCCCTCCGAGACGCCTCGCCAGACCGCATTACGCCTTGCGCGCGATAAAGCGATGACGGTTGCGACGCAGTTTCCGGGCGCAATTGTCATCGGGTCGGATCAGACGGTTGACGCTGATGGTGCCGCTCTTGGAAAGCCGATGTCGCACGACGTTGCGCTCGCGCAGCTGCAACGGCTGCAGGGACGCAGCGCGATTTTCTACACCGCACTAGCAGTAGTCGGCCCGTCGGAGAGCGTTCAAGTCGACTGTATTCCCACCAAAGTCACATTCAAAGCATTACCCAAGGAGAAGCTCGAGATGTATTTGCGAGCCGATCAGCCGTATGACTGTGCCGGGGCGGCGAAGATCGAATCGCTGGGCATCGCGCTTATCGATGCCGTCGAGTCAAGCGACCCCACCGCACTGATCGGGCTGCCCTTAATCCGGCTGACGTCGATGCTCACAGAAGTGGGCATCGACGTGCTCGCACCTTGATGAGCGGCACGCTCTATCTACTGCCGACGCCTATTTCAACGGCCCCTCTGCAGGCTGTCCTCCCCGCAGCCGTGATCACGCTCGCCCGTCGCATTGAACACTTTCTGGTCGAAGATGCTAAAGCAGCGCGCGCATTTTTGAAGCAGCTCGAGCACCCGAAGCCGCTGCGCGACCTTACGATTGTCGAGATCGGCCACTCGCCACGCGACGCGGATCTTGCCGCCTGGCTCGCCCCTCTGCGTGCGGGCACCGACATCGCGCTGATGTCGGAGGCAGGCTGTCCCGCAGTGGCTGACCCTGGCGCGACACTGGTCGCAGCGGCTCATCGCACCGGATGGACTGTGCGGCCACTGGTGGGTCCTTCGTCGATCATGCTGGCACTAATGGCAAGCGGCCTCGACGGGCAGCATTTTCGCTTTGTCGGTTATTTGCCGATCGCCGCAGAAGATCGTGCCATAGCGATCCGCTCTTTGGAGTCCAAAGCAAAAAACGAGACGCAGATTTTTATCGAAACGCCCTACAGGAATGTCGCGTTGTTTGACGCGCTGCTGCAACACTGTCGGCCGACCACCCGACTCACGGTCGCAGTCGACCTAACCGGCGAAGCCGAGTTCATTCGACAGTGCACGGTCGAGCAGTGGCGCGCCCAGATTCCTACCGCTCATTCCTCGCTTACTAGACAACCTGCGGTGTTCTGCCTGCTTGCCTAAACTGCCGCCCCAACTTGTTGCGGCGGCTCTGCATAGCCGTCGGGCTGCCACAGCACCCGACCGTCCCGCTCGACAACCTTGAGCGCGCGCAGGCCGCCGTGCCCGTTACACGCACCACCGCGACAAGCACCCGTCGTGGGATCGTAAAACGCACCATGCGTCGAGCACAGCAAGTATTCGGCGTCGAAGTCAAAGAACATTCCGGGCTGCCAGTCGAGCTCCATCGCCACATGCGCGCATCGATTCAGGTAGGCGAACGCGCGTCCGCCATAACGGATCGCAAATGCGGGCGCATTCCGTCCACCGATGTCCACTTCGAAGCGCACGCCCTGCCCGCCACTGAGCAGCGCTGTGGACGCGCAAATGTCGACTAGAGGTTTGCTGCCAGCCACGTGCGTAGTTCCGGCACCGACTTAACCAACGCCAGCGCAGCGTGAGGACTCAGGTGCTCGTGCAGATGCGCGCCGTAGGTCACGCCCAAACTGTGCGCGCCCGCTGCGGCGGCCATCTGCAAGTCATGCGTTGTGTCGCCGATCATCAGCATCCGCTGCGGCAGGACGTTCAATTCGCCGGCAAGTTCCAGCAGCATCGCAGGGTGCGGCTTCGATTTCGACTCGTCAGCACAGCGCGATGCCGCAAAAAGGCCCCCCAAGCGCGTGGATTCGAAGGCGCGGTCAAGTCCGCGGCGCGTCTTGCCCGTTGCCACCGCCAGCTGCACACCGCTGGAGGCGAGTTCATCGAGCATCGACCGCATTCCGCCAAACAACCTGATTTCCGGCTCCCCCACGAGATAGTGGTGCCGAAAGCGCGCCGAAAACTCTTCCGCGCGCTCCGCTGCGAGATCGGGAACTGCGTGAGCAAGCGCATCCAGCAAGCCCAAGCCGATAACATGGCTGGCTCGCTCGATCGTCGGGACGGCGAGCCCAAGATCAGCGGCGGCAAAGCGAATGCTCTCCGCGATCATCGCGGTCGAATCGACGACTGTGCCGTCCCAGTCGAAGACGATCAGATCAAACCGCCGCACCGGAAACCGCTTGCTCTAAGCCGTTTAAAAATTCAGCGCATTCGGCCGGCAACGGCGCTTCGAGTGCCATCGCGCGGTTGCTGATCGGATGCTTGAAGTCCACTGCCCCTGCATGCAGGAACATGCGAGTCAGGCGTGGCGGGTTGCCCGTCGGGTTGCCGCGCGCGATTCGTTTGTTCAATTCAAAGTCGCCATATTTGTCGTCACCGACGATTGGAAAGCCGAGGTGCGACAAATGCACACGAATCTGATGCGTACGCCCCGTTTTGAGGTCAGCTTCCAGCAAAGAGAATTCACGGTAGCGCTTGCGTAGGCTAAAAAACGTGTGCGATTCCATGCCTTCAGCATCGACACTGACGCGCCGCTCTCCGCGGCGGTTCGTGTACTTCGTGAGCGGCAGTCGCACGTGCTGCCGATCATTGACCCAATCACCCTTGACCAATACCAGGTAGCGCTTGTCGACGCGCGCTTCGCGCAGGTCATCGTGCAGTTGGAGTAGCGCGCGCCGCGACTTTGCCAGTAGCAGGATTCCCGACGTTTCACGATCCAGCCGGTGCACGAGTTCGAGAAACGGCTGATTCGGCCTCGCTGCGCGGACGCGCTCGATCAGTCCGAATGCAATTCCGCTGCCGCCATGCGCCGCCAGTCCGGCCGGCTTATCGACCGCCATCAGATGCTCGTCTTCAAACAGGATCGGCGGCATCGCCATTGGCTCGGCGGTTAAGCGAATTGGGGCCCGCTCCGCAACCCGAATCGGAGGAATGCGTATCTGATCGCCTGCCGCCAATCGGTAGTCGATCGCAACTCTGCCCTTGTTCACTCGCACCTCGCCCTGTCGCACGATCCGGTAAACGTGACTCTTAGGGACACCCTTGGCAATGCGGATCAGGTAATTGTCGAGCCGCTGCCCTTCGGCCTCGGGACCGATGGTTCGGTACGAGGCACGATCGGCGGAAACAGCCTCTGGACCTAGGTTCACTATGTTCGCCCGGTCGCCGGCTCTATCGCCAACCCCCGCTTTTCTGGTTTTACGGGCAGCGCCCATCTTGCCTATACTCGCGGTTGGGACATTTGCAAAAGCACAGACGGCAACTGAACCGCATCGCGGAGATTGTAGCCAGGCTCATTTCCGCACAGGCGCCTTGACGCGTAGCGTCCAAGGCATGTGGAGGTGGCGATCACCTCCTGAATTCGCAGCGCGCGGCTGTCTTGTCGACGGTCGCAGCGGCTGCACCCGAGCCGGCGTTGAGCCGGTTACGCTGAAACGATTTTGTTCGGACCTCAGAATAACGAGATAACGAGACCAGGCCTCCGGAACAGTGCGTTATGCGATCCGCCCTCCACGTTGAAGATTCCGAGCCGCGCCCAGTAGGCGCCGGCCCGTGGGCTGCGCATTGCCTTTTGAACGCACATTGCACCTTTGCTTGCCGCCCACATCCGGTGCAGGCAGTTTGCATCTCCGAAACCTAGACTTTTTTCCGGCAACTTCGTTTCAGCACAACAACAGCGCCAAGTTGAAGGCGCAGAGGAGTGCTGATGAAACGCATGTTGTTCAATGCCACGCATGCAGAAGAATTGCGCGTGGCGATCGTGGACGGCCAGCGGCTGGTCGACATCGATATCGAGACCGCCGGCCGCGAACAGCGCAAATCGAACATCTACAAGGGCGTTGTCACTCGCGTCGAGCCGAGTCTGGAAGCCTGCTTTGTCGACTACGGCGAAGAGCGCCACGGTTTTTTACCTTTTAAGGAAGTTTCTCGCGTCTACTTTCGCGACGGCGTGGATGTGCGCTCTGCGCGCATCCAGGACGCGCTGAAGGAGGGCCAGGAACTCGTCGTTCAGATCGAGAAGGAAGAGCGCGGCAACAAAGGTGCAGCGCTGACGACGTTCATCTCGCTTGCCGGCCGTTATCTGGTGCTGATGCCGAACAATCCTCGAGGTGGTGGCGTGTCCCGCCGAATAGAAGGCGAAGACCGGCAGGAGTTGCGCGAGACGATGGACCAGCTCGAGCTTCCGTCGGGCATGTCGATCATTGCCCGCACGGCGGGCATCGGGCGCTCGGTTGAAGAACTGCAGTGGGATCTGAACTATCTGATGAAGCTGTGGCACGCAATCGAAGGTGCCGGCCGCCCGCAATACGAGTTGGCTGTGACCGACTCGGAGGGCGCCAAGACGACGACCTACGTGGAAACGCCGAATGGGCCCGACGGACAACGGTTGAAGCGCGCCAACCCGCCGCCATTTCTTATCGTCGAGGAATCCAACCTGGTGATCCGCGCGATCCGCGACTACTTCCATCCGGAGATCGGCGAGATCCTGGTTGACACCGACGATATCTACGAACAGGCGCGCCAGTTCATGGCGCACGTGATGCCCGACAACCTGCAGCGCGTGAAGCGTTACAAGGACGATGTACCGCTGTTCTCGCGCTTCCAGATCGAACACCAGATCGAAACCGCGTACTCGCGGCAGGTGCCGCTGCCTTCAGGCGGCTCGATTGTGGTCGATCACACCGAGGCGCTCGTTTCGGTCGACGTGAACTCGGCCCGCTCCACGAAAGGTTCGGATATCGAAGAAACCGCAATGCGCACCAACCTCGAAGCGGCAGACGAGGTGGCCCGTCAGCTTCGGTTGCGCGATCTGGGTGGCTTGATCGTCATCGACTTCATCGATATGGAGGATCTAAAAAATCAGCGCCAGGTGGAAGCACGCCTGAAGGACGCGCTTCACTACGACCGTGCTCGCGTACAGATGGGCAAGATTTCACGCTTCGGCCTGATGGAGCTGTCGCGCCAACGCATCCGCCCCGCGCTGAACGAAGGCAGTCACGTCACCTGTCCTCGCTGCAACGG
Source organism: Burkholderiaceae bacterium (assembly GCA_035274065.1). GTDB lineage: Bacteria > Pseudomonadota > Gammaproteobacteria > Burkholderiales > Burkholderiaceae_F > JACCZX01. Next base: position 2,804 of record DATEOP010000371.1, on the reverse strand, counting down.
TGTCGGTGTCATTCGCGATACCGAGAGCTCTGCGCTGCATATCCTGCGCATCCTGCAAGAGGAAGCGATGAAGGAAGGCACAGCAGCGGTTCACGCGCAGGTGCCGGTCGAAGTCGCCAGTTACCTGTTGAACGAAAAGCGTGCGGACATCGCGAAGATTGAAGCGCGTTTGCGCTTGTCGGTGGTATTGATACCCAACAAATTCATCGACACGCCGCACTATCACATCGAACGCTTGCGACACGATGATTCGCGTCTCGAAGTCGCTAAGGCGAGCTTCGAGCGCGCAGCGGACCTTGCTCCGAGCACCGACACACCCTACGCTGCCGGAAAACCGGGCGGCAAAGTCGATGACGGCCGCGCCCGACCACGGCAGGAAGCAGTGGTGAAAGGCATCGTGCCTGAGACTCCCGCACCCACTCCGGTGCTAACGGCACCGATCGCAGCCCCGCCGCAGCCTCAGCGTTCCCAGATTTCGATGTGGGACCGAATCGTCGCGTTCTTCACCGGCAGCGACATCGTCGAGCCTGCGCCCATTGTCGTGCCGCCCACGCCGATTGCCGCGAGGTCGAGCCGAACCGAGCATCGTGGACAAGGTGAACGTCGGCGAGGTCGCACCCAAGGCGATGGCCGGCGCGACGGTCGACGCGACGGCAAGCGTGATGGCAAGCCCGGTGAACGCCGCGACGGCAAGCGTGATGCCGAAGTTCGCCCCGCAGCGGACGAAGCACAGCACGAAGCCAAACGAGAGTCGCGTCGTACCGATGAGCGTGGTGCGGCAGGCGCTAGACCAGACGGCAAGTCGTCCCGCAAGGAGCAGGCACCCTTGCAAGGTTCGCGTGGCGCGGACGAGGCTGGCGAAAAGCGCAGACCCCGTTCTCGTTCTGATCGTCCTGAAAAAGACAAGTCGATCGTCATTGAAGCGGCTGAGCGCGTGACGATGCCTGAAGACATCGGGCCGTCGCCATCGATCGCTGCGGTTGGCACGCTGGTGACTGCTGACTCGGTCGCCGAGGGTGCACGCAATGATGGGCAGGAAGATCGAGGCCGCCGACGCCGGCGGCGGCGCGGCCGAGGCGGCCGAGCTGACAGCGGGGCTGACGCAGCGGCAGCTGGAAATGGCAATGCACTTAGTCCGCACCTTGCGGACGACGAGACCACCTTTTCTGATGCGTTGGCCAAGCAGCCTGAATTTGACGCAGCCGTTCCAACCCCATCCGCGCTGATTAATGAGCCTTTGGTCGAAACAGGCGCCTTGACTCTTCCCTCCGAACCGGTTCACACGACAGTTGCGGTGACCAACATCACCGCGGTGCGGATCCCTCCAACTGTCAGCGCGCCGACGATGATGGCGCTGCCGGTCGTGCAGCAGGCACCGTTGCCGATCGACGAACTAGAGCCCGTGTTGCAGAGCGCGGGCCTGATGCTCGTGCAGACAGCGCCCGATCGACTCGCCGAAGCACAGGCGAAGATGGCGTCCGAGCCGCGGCCAACCAGCGCACGACGCGAGCGTCCGCAGCTGCCGCCGCTGGACGACGCCCCGCTGGTGCAGGTCGAAACGCAGCGTACGTTCGAAGAGCGCGCCAACGTCTAATCGCACCATGACAAGCCGTGTTATTCCGTTGATCGATTCGCGCGTGGCTACGGCGCCGCGCGCGATTCGTGCGTATGCGGAAATACCGGCGGTCAGCAATCCTGCAGATCAACTTGGCCGTCCACTACGCGATCTGCGCATCTCGGTCACCGATCGTTGCAACTTTCGGTGCACCTATTGCATGCCGAAAGAAGTTTTCGACTCGAACTATCGCTTTTTGCGTCACTCAGATTTGTTGACCTTCGAAGAGATCGCACGACTTGCCGGAGCGTTCGTGCAACAGGGCGTGGAGAAAATCCGTCTGACGGGCGGTGAGCCGCTTTTACGCAAGGATCTGCACAAGCTGATCGCGATGTTGTCACTGATGAAGACACATGACGGGCAGCCGCTTGATATCGCGCTGACGACCAACGGTTCGGTGCTGGCTCGAAAAGCTCAGCAACTCGCGGATGCCGGTTTGAAAAGAATCACCGTGTCGCTCGACGGGCTCGATGACGCGACGTTCCGGCGCATGAACGACGTCGATTTTCCGGTGCGTGACGTGCTTGCCGGCATCGACGCAGCTGCAGCGGCGGGACTGGCGCCGGTGAAAATAAACATGGTGGTCAAACGCGGTGTCAACGAGCGTGAAGTCTTAGAGATGGCACGCTACTTTCGCGGCACCGGCCACATCGTTCGCTTTATCGAGTACATGGACGTGGGCACGTCGAACGGATGGCGTATGGACGATGTGGTGCCGTCGGGTGAAGTGCTGCGACTTATCACCGGGCAGTTTGCGCTCGAGCCGATAGATCCAAACTACACCGGCGAGGTCGCGGAGCGTTGGCGCTACCGCGATGGGCAAGGTGAGATCGGTGTTATTTCCAGTGTGTCGCAGGCATTCTGCCGCGAGTGCACGCGCGCACGACTGTCGACCGACGGAAAGCTGTATCTGTGCCTATTCGCTCATCAAGGCCACGACCTACGTGCACTGCTACGCGGGCAAGACCACGAACAGCCCCTGACTGACGCGCAGCTCGAGGCGACGATCGCGCACATCTGGCGCGCGCGTGACGATCGCTACTCCGAGTTGCGTATGCAAGCGACGGCGCCTATGCCGAAAGTAGAGATGTCTTATATCGGCGGCTAGCGGCTCGATGAAAAACGTAACCGGCCTTATTCTTGCCGGTGGACGTGGGCAGCGCATGGGTGGCGCCGACAAAGGATGGGT
>DATEOP010000370.1:0-2752 GCA_035274065.1 Burkholderiaceae bacterium | reverse complement strand
GCCACTTCTCTGCGTAACTTGACGCACGATCGGAAGAAAGCGCTCCGACAGTTGCAGCGTCGTCTTCGACTTGAAAAACTGCGTGACGGAGTCGTCACCGCCGCGCAGGATCTGTTTGGCGTCCTCGACGTTCATTGACTTCACCGCATTAGTGAGCAATGTTTTAGCCTGCGGCACTGCTTGCTCGGCAGCACGATTGACCGCAAGCTCCAGTGCGTCAACCTCTTCGCCTTTGCCCATCAGTCTCAGGGCACTGCGCGCGCGTTGCAGTGCATCCGGCAGTGGAATGCGTACTCTAGGATTCGCCCAGAAGCCGTCCTTGCGGCCCAGGCTCTCGACCGCTGCCGCCGCGCCCTTGTCGAGGACGGCCTTGAGTCCAGCGGTCGCATCACGTCCGCTCAATTGGTCAAGCGACTTTGCCGCAACCGACACGCTTAGCAGTGCAGTAAAAACAGCGGCAAAGGCGAGGAGCCTTGGCAACAGCGCCGAGCGGCCTGATCTGACATGCATCACTTGCTCGTTCCTTCTGCACTGCTGCGCTGAATTCGCCAAACGATAACGCCGGCTATGACGGGCCCCAGCGCCCAGAGGGCTGCTAGAACGAGCGAATAGAGGCTCGAGCCGCTGCCAGAAAACCCAAGTTCAAACGCGATGAACACACCTGCGAGGAGCATCGTCATCATGGCAATGACCCAGAGCCCATGGCGCCGCGCCAGCAGCCATGGATAGACAAAAATTCCGAGGCCGACAATCAACGCAATCGTGACCGCACCGGCTACTTGAACCGGGATTTGGCTTGTATTCATCGCTTGGAGTCTAGCTGTGCCGATCACGGGGGCCGGCCGTGTGAATATTCAGCACCCGGCGCGTGGCGAACGCTGCTGCAGTTCATCGTTGAGTGATCGAGCATCCACCTCAGGAAACTGACGTCGCCCTTGTCGTCTTTTCCGGTCCGTTTGCGATTGACAAGTTAGACGCGCAAATGCGTGCCAACACTGGGGAGTAGCGATGGGAGTAACGATGGCTCACACACTGCGTTTTAAGCAGATCTACCGCCGAAATCAAGGCGCAACGGCTGATAGCCTCGGCGCCGCAGCGCGCGCAATTGCGGCCGATCACGAACTGGCACTGCGCGCAGCAGAGAAAGCGGCCTCGCCTCGGAAGAACCTGGCCGAAGTGCGCGCCATGTACGTCTCCACACCGGAACCACAACCGGATAGCGGTGAGGTTGAGCCAACCAAGCTGGCGCGCTGACAGACGGAGTCGCAGCGCCACCAGGACGCCGGCTAGTACGTCCCAAGCGAATTAACGCGTCGGTGAGTCGGCGGTCGCCGCCTTGGGCATTAAACCAGCACCACGCGCCCACTTGTACTTGGCGCCGAGGACGGCCACCGGCGTCTCGGTGGTGTACGGATACGCCGGAATGCCGTGCGCAAAAAGATGCTCTGCCGCTTCTTCCACCTCGACGTCGCCCGCGAGCGAAACCACGACCGGCTTCTCGATGCCTTTGGCTCGCATCTCTTCGACTATCTCGACCATCTTGGCTGCGAACACCATCGGTGGCGTGACGATCGTATGCCAGTAGCCAAGTATCAGCGCATGGATGCGCGGATCTTCGAGGCCGAGCTTGACCGTGTTCTGGTACGTCTTCGGCGGCTCGCCGCCGGTGATGTCGACGGGGTTGCCCGCGGCACCGAAGGGTGGGATGAACTTACGGAACGCGGTATCGAGATCAGCAGGCATTGCCATCAGCGAGAGGCCGTTGTCGACGCAGGCATCTGAAAGCAGCACACCGGAGCCCCCCGCGCCCGTGATGATCAGAACGTTTTCGCCCTTGGGCGTAGGCAGGATTGGAATAGCGCGCGCGAACTCGAGCAGATCCCGCAGACTGCGTGCGCGGATCACGCCGGACTGTTTTAAAACGTCCTCGTAGATTTTGTCATTGCCTGCCAGTGCACCGGTATGCGAGCTCGCGGCGCGCGCTCCCATGCTGGTGCGGCCCGCCTTCAGCATCACGACGGGTTTCTTCTTCGATACGCGCTTCGCGACTTCGGCAAATGCACGACCGTCCTTCAAATCCTCGCAATGCTGCGCGATGATCGTCGTGTTGTCGTCCTGCTCGAAGAACGTCAGCAGATCATCATCGTCGATATCGGATTTGTTGCCCAGACCGACGATCGCCGACACACCCATCTTTGCCGAACGCGAGAAGCCAATGATTGCCATGCCGATGCCGCCCGACTGCGATGACAAAGCCGCATGGCCCTTGACGTCATACGCAGTGCAAAACGTCGCGCATAGATTCTTCCACGTGTAATAGAAGCCGTAGATGTTCGGCCCCATCAAACGGACGCCGTATTTGCGGCCGATTTGTTGAATCTCCTTTTGACCTTCGACGTTGCCGGTCTCGGCGAAACCGGATGGGATCAACACTGCACCGGGGATTTTTTTCTCGCCGCACTCGACCAACGCGGCGGCGACGAACTTGGCGGGAATCGCGAACACCGCAACGTCGATGTCGCCGGGAACGTCCTTAACGCTCTTGTAGGCTTTCATCCCCATGATCTCGTCGGCGGAAGGGTTGATCGGGTAGATCTTGCCCTTATAGCCACCATTGATCAGGTTCTTCATCACCGAGTTGCCGATCTTGCCGGTCTCGCCCGAGGCGCCGATCACCGCCACCGCATCGGGCTTCATGATGCGGTTCATGTCGCGCACGATGTCTTCGTGCTTCGGCCGGTAGCGCGGCTCA
>DATEOP010000369.1:0-11643 GCA_035274065.1 Burkholderiaceae bacterium | reverse complement strand
GATCGTGCTGGTCGCGGCACTGATCGCAGCCGTCGTCTGGCTGAATCGCGCGGGCGGCCGCGGCGATTTCAAGTACTACACGATCTACTTCGAGCGACAACCGCTCGATGGACTCCAGATCGGTGCCGATGTCGACATGCGCGGGATCAAGATCGGTCGTGTCGAGGACTACGATCTGCTGACGGAGAAAATCAATCGTGTGCGCGTCACGATCCGCACCGACCCGCGCGCTCCGGTCCGTAAGAACACGGTGGCAATCGTTGTGCGCAACTTCGTGACCGGCATCGCTCGAATCACGTTGATTACACCCGAGCCCGCTGGCCCGCCGCTGACAGAGATTGCCGATGGGCAGTCGTATCCAGTGATCGCCGAAGGCGAATCCAGCTTCGACGCAATTGCCGGCAAAGTCGGCCGCATTGGCGATATCGCTGCCGAGACGCTCGAAAACCTGAACCTGCTGCTGACTGCAGAAAATCGCGCCGCTGTCACATCCTCCCTGGCCAACATCAGGGATCTGACTGCGGGGCTGAATCAACGCATGAAGGATCTGGACAAAACGTTGGTTACGATGAATTCGGCTGCGGCCGATGTCGGGCGTGCGGGAAGCAGGTTTGCGCAGCTGGTCGAAACCACAGGGAGTCAGCTTCCGCCAGCCATCAAGCAAGCCGACCAAACGTTGAAAGACGTTTCCGCCGCGGCCAATGCACTCGAGAAGCACACCTTTGCGCTCGCGCGCACCTTGTCCGACGTCGCGTCTTCAACCGATGAACAGTTCACCGTCGCCGTGATCGAGCTGCGAGCTACCGTCGAAGCGCTGACACGTCTGCTGGACCAATTGCGCGACCCGCGTGCTGCATTGCTTGGTCCCGGCAAAACACAAAGGGGACCGGGTGAATAGCGTGGCCTTGCATTGCGCGCGCATGACGCTTGTCGTAGCCGTTGCAGCCTCCTCGGCGGGGTGCTTCAGCATTGGCCTGGGCGGCGAAGGCACTGCACTCGCACAGTATCGGCTCCATGATCTGGCGCCGAAGGTGCAACCGCGCGCGACACCAATCGACCGTCGACTGTTGCTGTCGACGCTGCCGTCGGAGTCGATCGGAGATACCTATTCGATGGCCTACACGCGAGCCGCGCAGCAGCGCCAGTTTTATCAATTCGCCAGCTGGACCGATCGCCCGTCCGAACGAGTTGTGCAGTTGTTAGCTGAGCGGGTCGAAGCACGCCAGATTTTTGATTCCGTCGCACGTCTTGGCAGCGGTGTTGGCGGAGGACTGATTCTGAACGTCGGCGTTAACGATGTCGTGCACGACGTGGCGGCGGGTGTTGCCCGGGTAGAAGTTACGGCAGAGCTGATCGAACGTCGAGGCCGCAACTTGGTTGAGCGTAAGCGCTTTACCGCTTCGGCGCCGGCAGCACAGGAGAACGCGCCGGCCGCGGTTGCTGCACTGAGCCAGGCGCTGACGACAGTACTTGACGAGCTCGTGCCTTGGCTCGAACGTCTTGCGGACGCGCTGCCACCGCCAGAGCCTCGGCCAACGCGCGAGGGTAAGAGCTAGCGGATGCGGGATCCCGACAAGCCGTCTTCCGCTCGCAATGTTCTTGGCGGCGAGCTGGGTGGCTGCTGCGACTCGCCCGCCACAGGCTTCTACCGCGACGGCTACTGCCACACGGGTCCGCACGACATCGGCTCGCACACCGTGTGCGCGCAAATCACGCGCGAGTTTCTTGAGTTTTCGGTTCAACGCGGAAACGATCTCGTCACGCCGCATCCGGAATTCGATTTTCCGGGACTGAAGCCCGGCGACCGCTGGTGCGTTTGCGCGGCGCGCTGGAAGGAAGCGTTCGATGCGGGTGCAGCGCCGCAGGTTCTGCTAACGGCAACGCACGAGAAGGCGCTCGAAATTGTGACTCTAGAGCAACTGAAGCGTCACGCGGCGGACTTGCAATAGGGCAACGACAGCCGGGCGAGTCTCAGGTGCCCGAGTGCATCACCAGCTGTCGCAACGCGCGCGCATCATCCAACGCATGGTGCCGGCGCAGGTTCAACTGTCTCGTTGCCTCGTCTATCTCTTCATACGAGATCGGTACCCGCTTCCAGTCGATTCCGCTTGGAAGGTCTTCGCGGCCGAGCAATTCGGTCAGCGCCCAGCGGTCATAGCCTGAGTCGCTGACGATGGTGGTGGGGGCGCGCCCTGCACGCTCGTCGAGCCACGCAGAAAATGCTTCGGCTGCCAGAGGCAGCGGGACTGCGTCGCCATCGAGCAACGGAACGACGATTTCCCTGACGAACTCGCTCGAGCGTTCGCGATTCCAACCCTGCACCTCCGCATAGAACGCCGTGGAATCGGTTGCTACCGCACCGATGCTGATCAGCTCGGGTGTCTGCAGGCTGGTGAACTCACTATCCAGAAAAACGTAAATGCGCGCAGGATCCGGCGCCATTGCCGTGGTGGGAACCGGCAGAATTCGGAATAACAACACTTCGTCCGCATAGTCGCCGGGCTGCAAATGAAGTTTTTCGATCACTTCGGCCGCAGGCAAATCCGTTTCACGAAATCCAGCGCGGCGCATGGCGCGCAACGCCCGTACATTGCGTCGTGACGGCCGCACCAGAAAGCGATTGACGCCATAGTTCGTTTGCATCCAATCGGCCAGCAGCACCAGTGCCTCCGAGCCAAGTCCCCGACTGGTCAACCGTCGCTCGGCGAGCCAGATGTCAAGTTCGACAACGTCGTTTAACAGGTCGATCGGCCCGTGCGATACGCACCCGATCTCATCGCCGCCAGCAAGAATGACGAACATACGGCCCGCGTACGGGCGCGTGCCGTCGAAATAAGCGTTGACATACTCGGTCGAGAATTCGTCGAGGGTCGGTACCGGGCGCTCGGGATAAAACGGAGCGCCCATTGTGTTGGTCACCAGATCGGACTGCGTCAGCCATTCATAGATGCGTGGCCGATCGAACAGCCGCGCACGGCGCAGTGTCAGACGGGAACCAACGGCAATCGTCACGCGTTCGACCCCGTGCGAATGAGATGTCGAAGAATTGGATCGAGCATCGCAGCACCAAGGCGCGCGCTGCGGGCCCCGCTCCATCCGAATCGCGCGTCGGGTGCGTTGGCGTTGTCCTTGAACGGCATCTCGAGCGTCAGCGACAGGCATCCGAACGCATTGCCTATGTACTTCGATGCAAGCTTCAGAACGTCGTCCTTGTACTTGCTGGCGTGATAACCGTGCTCGCTTTGAAAATCCGGACTGGCGGCACGAAAGTCAGCGGCGAAAGCGTCCTGATGCGCCGCCTGTTGCGGGGTGAAGCTCGGCAGCATCTCGCATCCGGCGACAAATACGTACGGAAGATTCTCGTCACCGTGAATGTCGAAGAACGCATCGCACCCGGTCAGGTGCATTGCATCCCGTACGCACTTCACCTCAGGGCTGCGGTCATCTGACGGCTCGAGCCATTCGCGATTCAAATTGGCGCCCGCTGCGTTGGTGCGCAGGTTGCCTAAAATAGAGCCGTCGGGATTCATGTTGGGCACGATGTAAAAGGTGGCGGCGTTGCGCACTACCTGTGCCGACGCATCGGTGTCGTTGAGCAGCCGTTGCAAAAGCCCGTCGACGAACCACTCGGCCATCGTTTCGCCCGGATGCTGGCGCGCGATAATCCAAACGGGTCGCGTCCCATCGCCAATAACGAGTGCATCGATATCACGTCCTTGAATGCTGGCGCCAAGCCGTCGCAGTCTGGCGCCGCGTGAGATGCAGTCTGCCAACAGCATCAAATGACGTTCCCACGAATACGGCTCGAAATAAGAGATATACGAAGGGCCGGGTGCGGACGGTAGGCTGATTGTCAGAACTTGCCCGTCATAGCGTGTAGGAATTCGCTCCCATTCGCGGCGGTTCCAGCTTGCGACCGCCCGGTAGTCGCGCCACCCGTCCGGATAGGTCGTGACGCCCGCGTTCACGATGCGCAATTCGGCGCCGGTGTCTTCTGCGCCGCTTACACGAAAATGAAACCACTGCAGGAACTCGCTCGCCTCTCCGCGACCGGTAACGTCGCGCCGAATCGCGAGGTCGGCACGCGCTCCATCGCATCGAATCAGTTCGATCGCGCCGCTATCAAAGCCTTGGCTTACTTCCATTTCGATGGTGCCGCTCATCGATGCCGATTTTCAAGCAATATCACAGGCCTCGTCGAAATCGAGCCGCGGCGACCGCGGGAACACCCTGCTGTTATCGCCGTGACCGAGACTGCAAACAAAGTTGACCTTCAGCGTGCTGTTGGAAAAAAACTCGGCGTTCAACCTGTCGGCGTCGAAGCCGGACATTGGTCCGCAATCGAGGCCCAGCGCTCGCGCCGCGATGATGAAGTACGCACCTTGCAGCGAGCTGTTACGAAGCGCAGTCTCCCGTATCAGCGCGGGCTTGCCTGCAAACCACGAGCGAGCGGTCTGATCGTGCGGAAAAAGCCGCGGCAGCTCTTCATAAAACTCGCAATCCATTGCCAGAATCGCCGTCACCGGCGCTTTGCGCGTCTTCGCCTTATTGTTTTCGTTCATGCAGGTAACGAGACGCTCCTTTGCCTGCTCCGACTGAACGAAGACGATTCGCAGCGGCGAGCAGTTGGCACTGGTCGGGCCCCACTTCATCACATTCCAAATTTGTCGCAACAGCAACTCCGGTACCGGCTTCGGTAACCAAACGTTATGTGTCCTCGCCTCACGAAAAATCAAATCGAGGCCGTCATCATCGAGTCGTTCTTCTTGTTCGATCTTCATATCCAGTCCGCCGCGTAGCGCGAAAAGTATAGTTACCCGTCGTTATGCGCCCGATTCAGACGTCCACCAAGCTTCCGCGCGTCGGTACCACCATCTTCACGGTGATGTCGCAACTCGCCGTCAAGCATGGTGCGATCAATTTGGGCCAGGGCTTTCCAGATTTCGATTGCGACCCGCAGCTGCAGCAGCGACTTACAAACGCCATGCACGCTGCCCACAACCAGTACGCCCCGATGACGGGCGTACCTACGCTGCGCGAAGCGATTGCGAGCAAGAATCAGGCGCTGTACGGATACCGGCACGATCCGGAGACAGAAATTACGGTCACAGCAGGCGCAACGCAGGCGTTAATGGCGACCATTCTTGCGCTGCTGCCGGCGGGCGACGAAGTCATCGTATTGGAGCCTGCGTATGACAGCTATGCGCCCGCAATCGCTTTGGCTGGAGGTCGGCCGGTGTTCGTGCCGCTCGATGTGACACAAGCCTATGCGCCCGACTGGGACGCCGTGCGCGCCGCGATGACCGACAAGACGCGGATGATTCTGATCAATTTTCCTCACAACCCGACCGGGCGCACTTTAAGGGACGGCGACGTTCGCGAGCTCGAAAACATCGTCGATCAAACCGGCGTGCTGGTCGTTTCGGACGAGGTGTACGAGCATGTCGTGTTCGACGGCGTGGCGCACCGGTCGATCATGCGGTCATCGCTATTGGCGGCGCGCAGTGTGGTCATCTCCAGCTTCGGCAAGACTTTTCATACAACCGGCTGGAAAGTCGGATATGCGTGCGCACCCGCTGCACTGTCCGCAGAGATTCGCAAAGTCCATCAGTTCATGGTGTTCGCGGTGAACACACCGGCTCAGTACGCGTTTGCTGAACACCTGATCGATCCACGCCCGTATCTGGACTTACCGAAGTTCTATCAGGCGAAACGTGACTTGTTTGTCGCTGGGCTTCGACGGACGCCGTTTCGCCCACTCGCGTGTGAGGGCACGTATTTCGTGCTCGCGGACTACTCGCAGTTATCGGATCTACCCGAGGTGGAGTTTGCGAAGAAGCTTATCGTCGACCACGGTGTCGCGTCGATTCCGGTGTCTGTCTTCTACGACGTACCGGTTGACCACAAGGTCGTGCGCTTTTGTTTTGCGAAGCAGGACAGCACGCTGCAGCAGGCGCTGGAACGCCTCTCGGTGCTTTGAGTTACTGCAGAGGATTCTTCAGGAGATTGGCAAAAGGCACCGGCATGACCTCGATGCCCTCCTCCTTCAAATCGGCCGCTTCTTCCTTCGAAGCCAGTCCGCGGATCGAGCGCTTCGGCGCCTCGTCATAATGAATACGCCGCGCTTCCTCGGGAAAGCGTTCGCCTACGTCTTCGCTGTTGACGGCGATATGCCTGGCGATCTGGACCATCATCGCGCGCATCGATTGATCGTTGGGCATTGCCACCGGCTCCTTCGACGATGCTTCAGGCGCCTCAGTTGAAGCTCCCAAATTAAGCCGCGGAGCAGATAACAGCTTGCGTACTTCGTTGCTCGCGCACACGGGACACTCGATCATGCCGACGGCGAGCTGGCGCTCGAAGTCTTCGCCCGAAGCAAACCAGCCTTCGAACGGGTGCTCCTGCTCACAACAGAGATTGAATACTTTCATCGTGTTTACGACCTCGCCGGCTATGAGCCAGCGTACCTACTTTCGGCCTCGCAGCATTCTAGGTCAACCCACATAACGGCCTAAGCCGATAGGACGACTACAGGCGTTACCATCCCGCTCCGGCTGCCCGGGTGGCGAAATTGGTAGACGCACAGGACTTAAAATCCTGGGCCGAAAGGCGTGTGGGTTCGATTCCCGCCCCGGGCACCAGTCGCGTTATGACGCGGGGCGAAAGTCAATTTCTCTTGCCTGCTTTGCGAGCGGCCCAAAAGTCAGGGACGCGTTTTTCGAGAAACGCACTTGCACCTTCCTGCTGTTCGACCTTCCAGAACTCCGGCGTCACCATATAGCGCCGCAATTCATCGCCTTGACCGAGCAGCGCTTTGTATTCCTCGGCGAACGACGCTTTCAGTATCTTGATGCACGTAGGAGACAGCGCGAGAATTTCCTTGCACCACTTGTCGACCTCATCGTCAAGTTGCGCATGGGGAACGACCGTGTTGACCAAACCCATCTCCATCGCTTCCTTCGCACTGTAGCGGCGACAGAGCATCCAGATCTCGCGCGCTTTCTTCGCGCCAACCACGCGCGTCAAATAGCTCACCATCGCACCGGACGCGGGACTTCCCACTCTGGGCCCGTTCTGGCCGAAGATTGCCTGATCAGAAGCAATTGTCAGGTCACAGAAGTACGCCATGTGATGGCCGCCACCAATCGCGTATCCATTAACGCGCGCGATCGTCGGCTTCAAACATCGCGAGAGTGTGACGTGAAACAGATACGGCTCCAGAATCTGCCGCTCGAGCCCACCCTCCTTTTCCCAGTTGACATCACCACCGGCTGAAAATGCCCGATCGCCGGCGCCGGTGAGTACAACGACGCCAATATCATCATCCGCCGCGGCTGTCTCAACAGCGAGGGTGAGCTCCTTCAGCGTATCGCCTGTGAAAGCATTCAGCTGTTTAGGACGGTTGATCGTGATGCGGGCGACGTGGTCGCGCGCTTCGTAAATGATGTCGTTGTATTCCACGTGACCTCCCAGGCTCTAACAAGCCGAGATCGCGAGTGGTGGCGTCGGGGCCGGAATCGAACCGTGCACGGATTTGCAGAAGACGTTGCCACACATGGCGACAACAGGGACGAAGATACACGAGCCCGACTATCGTTAACCCTTGCTACGTTTGACCAAGGGCCGTCTCCGCGCGACACTGCCCTCTGCCTCGGCGAAACCGTTGCCGTAAAGTTACTTGCCGATAACACCCTCCTAGGAGATCGTCATGCAGCCGCTCGAGTTTCCGCACACTAGGTTGAAGCTTGTCGCCGGCGCTCTACTGGCCGGCATGTTCGCTGTTTCCGGCGCTGCACTCGCCAGCAAGAAGGACGACACGATCCGCTTCGCCTATGACCAAGCGCCTGAAAGCGTTGATCCGTTTTTCAACAACGTACGCATCGGCGTCATCATCGGCGCCAATGTGTGGGACACGCTGGTCACGCTCGACCCGAAAACCAACGAATACAAGGGCAACCTTGCGAAGAGCTGGAAGCAGATCGACGACAAGACGATTGAGTTCGATCTGCGGGAGGGAATTAAATTCCACAACGGTGAGGAGTTCGACGCCGACTCTGTCGTGTACACGCTGAACTTTGTTGCCGATCCAGCCAACAAAGTGACGACGCAGGCCAACGTCAACTGGATCGACAAGGCGACCAAGATCTCGAAGTACAAAGTCCGCGTCACGACGAAGCAGGTGTTCCCTGCTGCGATCGAATACTTGGCGAACCCCGTGGTCATCCATCCAGCCAAGTACTACGCGGAGGTGGGTCCGAAAGGGATGAACGCAAAGCCGGTCGGCACCGGCCCGTATCGTGTGACCAACTACGTGCCGGGCAAGTCGATCACACTTGAGCGTAATCCTAACTACTTCAAGGATTCTCCAAAGGGCGTGCCGAAGATCGGCAAGATCGATATCCGCTTCATCCCTGACCGTCAGACGCAGATGGCCGAGATGCTTTCGGGCGGCGCGGACTTCATCATGCATGTGCCGAAGGATCAAGCCGACCAGGCCGCGAAGGTGCCGCATCTGCAGGTGGTCAGCGGCGAGACGATGCGCATCGTGTTCATGCAGCTGAACACGCTCGAGAATTCGCCCACCCCGCAGCTGCGAGATGCGCGTGTGCGCAAGGCGATTGCGCACGCGATCGATCGCGAGTCGATTGTCAAGAACATCGTTGGCGCGGGCTCCCGTGTGCTGCATACGCAGTGCTTCCCGTCGCAGTTTGGCTGCACCGACGATGGCGCCACGCGCTACCCGTACGACCCTGCACTAGCGAAGAAGCTGTTGGCTGAGGCGGGTCACCCGAACGGGTTCGACACCGAGATTTTCGCGTACCGCGAGCGCAATCAGACCGAGGCGATCATCAGCAACCTGCAGGCGGTGGGCATCCGCGCGAAGCTCAACTTCTCGCAGTACGCGGCGATGCGCGATGCGATCCGCGCCGGCAAGGCACCGCTGACGCACCAGACCTGGGGCTCGTTTTCGGTCAACGATGTGTCTGCTTCGATTCCTGTGTGGTTTGGGTTCGAGGCCGACGACATCACACGTGATGCGCAGGTGCGCGACCTGTTGAACAAGGGCAACAATTCGGTTGACCCAAAAGTGCGCCAGCAGGCGTATCAGCAGGCGCTGAAGCGCATTGCGGACAACGCGTTCTCGGTACCGCTGTGGTCGCTGCCTGTCTTCTATGTCGCGACTAAGGACCTGAACTTTTCCGCGTATCCGGACGAGATGGTTCGGTTTTGGGAGATGACCTGGAAGTGATCTGCGCGCATGGTCGCCTACGTGCTGAAGCGGCTCGGGCTGGCAATTCTCGTCGCCCTCGCTGTTTCTATCATCGCGTTTCTGCTGCTTCGACTGTCCGGTGATCCGGCGATCGCGCTCGCAGGCGAAGGTGCGCGCCAGGCCGACATCGAGCTGATCCGCAAGACGCATGGATTCGACCGGCCGCTGGCGGTGCAGTACGTCGACTGGCTGGCCAGGACGATGCGTGGGGACCTCGGCGAGTCGATCTACTTCAGGACGCCGGCGGCGCCGCTGATTTTCTCGAAGCTGCAGACAACGATGGTGCTCGGTGTGCTGTCGCTCGTGTTCGCGCTGGTGATCTCGATTCCGCTCGGCGTTGCAGCGGCGGTTTACCGCAATAGCTGGATCGATCGGCTGTGTCTCGCGCTGGCGGTGCTGGGCCAGGCGCTGCCGAACTTCTTCTTTGCTTTGCTGTTGATCATGCTGTTTTCGATCTGGCTGCACTGGCTGCCGGTGTCAGGAAGCGGCACTTGGCAGCACTTTGTTATGCCGACGATTGCACTCGGTTACTACGCGGCGCCGGCGTTCATGCGGCTGATACGCGCCGGCATGATTGAAGTGCTGGGGGCGGATTACATCCGCACCGCACGTGCCAAGGGCTTGCCTTCAAGCAAGGTGATCTTTAAACACGCGCTCCGCAATGCAGTGATACCGGTCGTCGCACTAGCGGCAGTGCAGCTCGGCTTTCTGCTGGGCGGGTCGGTCGTTGTCGAAACCATCTTCGCGCTCGACGGGCTCGGTTACCTCGCCTATCAGAGCATTACCTTCAAGGACTATCCGGTGATGCAGAACATCGTATTGCTGTTGTCGGTGATCTATGTCGTGCTGACGCTGGCGTCAGATGTTGCGAATGCGTGGCTCGATCCGCGCATCAGAGTGGCTTAAGGTTGGCGTGACGATGTCGAGTATCACGGCAACTGCAGCCGCCGCTGGGGTCGAACCCGGTGGCACCGTCATCGCGGCGCCCGGCTTCGCACGCCGCGTCTGGAAGAACAAGGCTGTCGTGGTCGGCGTTGGTTTGCTGCTCGCGATCGTCGTGCTAGCCGTGTTTGCGCCGTGGCTGGCGCCGCACGACCCCTATGTTCAGGATCTGGCAAACCGCAATGTGCCGCCGGTCTGGTACGACGCCGGTTCTTGGCTCCACCCGCTCGGCACTGACCCGCTCGGGCGCGACTACCTGTCGCGCCTGATGTATGGCGCTCGCATCTCGTTGTTGATCGGCGTGTCGGTTGCGATCATCTCCGGGCTGATCGGCACCACGATGGGAATGCTGGCGGGCTACTTCGGCGGCAAAGCCGACATGCTCGTCAGCTTCATGGTGACCACGCGGCTCGCGATGCCGGTTATTCTCGTTGCGCTAGCGACCGTCGCGATCGTCGGCGGCTCGCTGTGGGTGGTGATCCTCGTGCTTGGATTGTTGAAGTGGGACCGCTTCGCGGTCGTGATGCGTAGCGCAACTCAGCAAGTGCGCTCGCTCGATTACATCACGGCTGCACAGGCGGCCGGCGCTTCGCCGCTGCGAGTATTGCTCGGCGAAGTGCTACCGAACGTGCTGCCGCATCTGATTGTCGTCGCGACGCTCGAAGCTGCGAGCGCGATCTTGCTCGAAGCGGCGCTGTCTTTTCTCGGCCTCGGTGTACAGCCGCCATTGCCGTCATGGGGATTGATGATCTCCGAGGCGAAGGCGTACATGTTTTTCTCGTTCTGGCTGATCGCGTTGCCCGGCGCCGCCCTCGCGCTGTTGATCTTCGCGATCAACCTGGCCGGCGATGGTCTGCGCGATCTGCTATCGCCCGAAGGTCGCTCGTGAGTGCAGTGCTAAAGCCGGACCCCCGCGAACCCGTACTCGACGTGCAGCATCTCAGCGTCGACATCGCAACGCCACGCGGACCGCTGCGCGCAGTGCGTGACGTTTCGTTCCAGGTGCGGCGCGGAGAGACCTTGTGCATCGTCGGCGAATCGGGTTGCGGCAAGTCGATCACATCGCTCGCACTGATGAGTCTGCTGCCCGCGGCGGCGACTCGACGCGCGACAGTGCTTTCGCTGCTCGGCGAGGACTTGTTACGCGCCACAAGCAAGCGCATCAACGCGCTGCGCGGCAACCGGATGGCAATGATCTTCCAGGAGCCGATGACCGCGCTGAATCCGGCTTACACGATCGGCAACCAACTAATGGAGAGCTATCTGCTCCATCGCGGGGGTGGTGCTCAGAAGGCGCGCGACCGAGCTGTCGAGTTGCTCGGCAAAGTCGGCATTGCGTCGGCCGCTGAGCGCATGGGTCAGTATCCACACCAGTTGTCTGGCGGGTTACGTCAGCGCGTGATGATCGCAATGGCGCTGATATGCAGTCC
>DATEOP010000368.1:0-8287 GCA_035274065.1 Burkholderiaceae bacterium | reverse complement strand
GAGTTTTATCGCCATCATGCCGCGCAGAGTCTCGATGAAGTGAGTGGCCGCTTTCGCCTCATGCACGATCCGCTCGTCCGTCGCGCGCCGCTGCGGCCCATACATCGTCCAGCGGAGAAGGCCGTAGCAAACAGCCGCGACAACGACAATCAGGGTCAACGTGGGGCTGTACCAGAGCATCACGGCAAGCGTGACCAGCACCATCACCCCGTCCATTACCGTTTCGAGAAATGTCAGCGTCAACGTGCGTTGGATCGCGTCAACAGAGCGGAAGCGCGACACGATGTCGCCGATATGGCGCTTTTCAAACCACGCGAGCGGCAACCGCAGCAGGCGGGCGAACAAAGTGTCGAGCAACTGCAGGTTCAGCCGCGTGCTGATGTACACACCGAGCCAGGCGCGCAACCCGGTGACGACAGCGATCGTTACCGCCAGCAGGACGAAGCCGATGCCAAGCACCGCCAATAAGTCGCGGTCACGACCGACGACGACTCGGTCAACAACAAGCTGCAGAAAGAACGGCGTCGCGATCGCTAGCACTTCGAGTACCAGCGATAGCAGCAGCACTTGCGTGATCGCGCCCTTTAACCCGGTCGCCGTTCGCACCAGCTGCCACGCACTGATCTGCTCACGCTCGTCGCGCTTCTTGAACCCGGCGGCGGGCGTCATCTCCATCGCGACGCCGGTGTAGTGGTCGGAAGCTTCCGCGAGCTTCAACACTCGCCGACCGCGTGCAGGATCGTTGACCGTGATCGTGTCGCCGTTGACATGAGTCAACACGACAAAGTGATTCATGTCCCAATGAAGAATCGCTGGCAGCTTTAGCTGCGACAACGATTCGAGCGCGACCTTCACGCCGCGGGCGGCCATGCCCATCACTTCGGCGATCGAACTGATGTGCTTCAGCGTGACGCCTTTCATCGAAGGTGCCAGCCGCATCCGCATTCCGCCCAGATCAGTACGGAATCCGTGATAGCTCGCAATCATTGCAACGCACGCGATGCCGCACTCGGGCGCTTCGCTTTGCAGGATCATCGGTACGCGCCGCATTACCGAGGCATCTGCATTAGCCGAGCCTTTCTTTGAGCTCGAGGATCGGCTCGAACACCCATTCCCACACTTTGCGCTTCTCCTGCAGGATGTCGGCGTTGACCGACATGCCCGGTCGCAGCGGCAGTGTCTGCGTACCGGAGGCGACACTTTGCGCATCCAGCCTGACATCGACTCGATACACCGGCTCGCGCACCGTCATCGGACCGACTTTCTCGCCCGGCGACCAGACCGTGCTGCTGACGCGCTCGACTGTGCCGCGATATTGTCCAAAGCGCTGAAAAGGAAATGCGTCGTAGCGCAGGACCACCGCCTGGCCCGGCTGAACGAATCCAATTGCGCGCGTCGGCACCAGCAGCTGCGCGTGCAGGCCGCCGCCTTTGGGAACCACCATCGCCAGCGGAGCCTCGTCGGCCACCGCTTCGCCACTATTGGCCGCAACGTTGGTGAAGACGCCAGCGATCGGCGCTCGGATAACGTTCTCTCGCTTTGCGGCCTCCTGCACGCTGCCCTGTTGCAGCTCGCTCATCTGGCGCTTGACCTGGTCGATCTGCGAACCGACTTTGGTTTCGATCAGCGGCAGTTCGGAGCGGGTCGACGACAGCTCGCGCTCGACACTTGAACGCTGGCGCTTTAGGCCTTCAAGCTTCACCTGCTGATCGAGGACGTTGTTGCGAAACTCGATCAACTTGCTCTCGGAATAAAACTTGTCCTTGTAAAGATCTTCGGCACGCTGGTATTCGTTGCGAGACGATGCCAACCGCGTTTGCTGAGCACGTATCTCGAGCTCGAATTGCGCGAGCTCGCGCTGCAGATCGTCCATTTTGCGGCGCAGAATTTCAGCCTGCTGCCTGCCGAGCAACCGAACCTGCTGCTGCTCGCGCTCCAGACCGCTGATGCGATCACCGATTTCGCGCTGCACGAGTTCGCCCGAAGTCACCCCCGCTGCGGTGACGCGTTCGAATGACAGTCGAATCAGTGGCTGCCCGGCGGCGACCTCTTCGCCTTCCTTCGCCAGAAACTCGGCGATCGTGCCCGCCTGCGGTGCGAGCAGCCGCGCAGCTCCGGAGTCGAGCGCGAGAAATCCATCGACGCGCTCGCGGCGCGCGTACTCGCCCCAAATCGAGAAGGCAACCAGCGCGATAGCAAACGCGACAGCAAGCAGGGTGTAGCCCCACATCGGAACCGGGCGCGCAAGCGATACCTCGCCCAACAGTTTCTCGCGCTGCGCGTCGATCGCCTGCTGCCGGAAGAGCTTGGTCGCCATTGCGACCGCGATTATGGCGGCGTAGTCAGCTAGTGCAAACTACTCCGCACAGTCAGCCCTCGCGTACATCCGCCTTATTTATCGCGGGAAATACATCTTGCTCTTGTCGAGTTCGAAGCTCCACGGCAAGTTGGCGTTCTTCCAGCCGTTAACGGTGCGGCGACCCTTGTCGGACAGCTGGCCTTCAAACCCGTAGACCACGGTGTAAACGCGCGTGTAACCCGAGTCCGCCAGCAGGTTCGCGGCGCGCGAGCTGCGTTCCCCGGCACGGCAGATCAAGACCACCGGATCGCTCTTTGTCAGGCCTTTAGCTTGCAGCCGACGCCCGACTTCAGGAACGAAGTCGCTAAACGGTTCGAGCTTGTAGAAACCCCGCGTCTCATCCCAGTCGGTCATGAACTCCTGGAACTCGACGTACGGCACGAGCGCATCGACCGGAGTTGCCATACCGAGAAATTGTGCTTCAGCTCTCGTGCGCACATCGATGAAAAGAACTTTGCCCTTCTGTGCGCGCACGAATTGATGCGCCTGAACCGGCAACAGATACAAACCCTGCTGCGTGCGCATCTCCTCCGGAACGCGTGCAGGGTCGAACTTCTGCGCAATGGCGCCGAAGGAGCTTGTTGCGAGCAGCACAGAGACCGCACAAGCGGCGAGAGAACGAAGGGCTTTCATCGTCGTTAGGAAGCGGGGCGATCATCATAAACACGCAGCCGCGGCGGCAATAGGTTCCGCGGTATATACATATTCGACGGGCGCGATGCGTCGGGTATCGTCGCTTCGCTGATGAACACTGCCGCACGATCATCGAGATGGCTGTCGTACCTGCTGCTCACGGCGTCGATGGCACTGGTCGGCACGTACGTCGCGCTGTCGAAGCCGCTAGTCGCTGTAATCCCGGTATTCGCTTTGGCGTTCTTGCGCTTTGCCATTGCCTCCGTTGCGATGCTTCCATGGACGCTTCGCGCCCACGGTGAAGCCGCGCTGACGCGCACGGAAAAGCGCCTTTTTTTCCTGCTTTCCTTTTTTGGCAATTTTCTGTTCTCGATCTGCATGCTGAGTGGAATCGCGCTGACGACCGCGACTGCTGCGGGCGTGACTCTGGCCACTCTGCCCGCAGTTGTGGCGCTTCTGTCACGCTGGTTTCTGCGCGAGACGCTGACGCCCCGCGTATGGCTTGCGATCGTGCTCGCGATGGCTGGCATCGTGCTGCTACAGCTCGCCAGAGGTGCGGCGCCAACTGCGGAGCCGGGCTCATTGCTGACAATGGCGCTGGGCAACTTGCTGCTGTTCGGCGCTGTCGTGTGCGAAGCGATTTATGTGATCATCTCCAAGCGGTTGGCGGCAACTCGCACCGCGTTGCGTGTTTCCGCGTTGATCAATCTGCTTGGATTGGTGCTGATTGCTCCATTGGGGTTGTGGCAGCTTGCATCGTTTGATGTCGCTTCGCTGACCGCGAGCTTGTGGCTGCTGCTGACTTTCTATTCGTTGGCGGCGAGCTTGTTTGCTGTCTGGATGTGGGTGGCAGGTCTTAAGAATGTCGCCGCGAGTCACGCCGGCGTGTTCACGGTGGCGCTACCGATTGCCGCCACGCTGGTCGGAATAATTTTCCTCGGCGAGACCTTCAGCTGGATGCAAGCTGCCGCGCTTGTGTGTGCGTCGGCGGGCATTTTCCTTATCAGCTCGGCGCGGCATACCGCCGCGCATTAACAGTTCATCACGATGTCTTTGCTGACGATTCTCGATGCGGAGCTTGCGTTTGGCTTGCATCCGCTACTCGACCGCGCATCGCTCACGGTAAATGCAGGCGATCGCATCGGGTTGATCGGACGTAACGGCACTGGCAAAAGCTCGCTGTTGAACGCGATTGCAGGAAAAATCGAGCTCGACAACGGCGAGATCAAGAAAAAGGACGGCTTGTCGCTCGCGATGGTCGAACAGGAACCCGTTTTGCCGTCCGCGCCGACGTTACGTGCGAGCCTGGCCTTGCGCGGCGGCCTCGAGACGCACGACGACGCGCACGCGTTGGTGCATGACGATCGAGAGCGCTGGCGGATTGAGGCACGATTGATCGAGTACATGCACCGGCTTGGGCTCGACGAAGCAGCCGATCCGGCACGACTATCGGGCGGAGAGCGCAAGCGCGGCGCCCTTGCGCTTGCTTTCGCGCTCGTTCCTGACTTGATGCTGCTCGACGAACCGACCAACCATCTCGATATCGATGGCATCACGCTGCTCGAGGAGTTACTGGCGAAGCAGACGATGATCGTCATTACGCATGACCGTGCGTTTCTCGATCGAGTGACAACCCGTATCGTCGAACTCGATCGCGGCTTGTTGCGGTCGTATCCCGGCAACTTCACTGCGTGGGAGGCCCGGCGCGCCGTCGAGCTCGCGGCCGAGCAGACGGCGGCGCGCAAGTTCGACAAATTCTGGCAGCAGGAAGAGGCGTGGATCCGGCGTGGCATTGAAGCGCGACGCACGCGCAACGCAGGGCGCGTCGAACGGCTCGAACAGCTGCGGCGCGCCCGTGCGGCGCGTCGCGAAAACATTGGCCGCGTGAAGCTCGCGGTCGACAGCGGCGAGCGCTCGGGCAAGTTGGTGACCGAGTTGACCGCCGTGACGAAGCGGTTCGGATCGACGCTGATCGTCGACAAGCTTTCAATGCGAATCCTGCGAGGGGATCGAATTGGCCTGATCGGCCCGAACGGTGCCGGCAAAACTACGCTCCTGCGGCTGATGCTCGGCACGTTGGTTCCCGATCAAGGCACCGTTCGGATCGGCGCCAAAGTGAGCGCGGCTTACTTCGACCAGATGCGCGCAGCACTTGATCCGAACAAGACGTTGATCGAGACAATCAGCCCTGGGTCTGACTGGATCGAAATCGCCGGCGAGCGCAAGCATGTGATGACCTACCTCGGCGACTTTTTATTCCCACCGCAACGCGCCGAAGCACCGGTGAAGACGTTGTCAGGTGGCGAGCGCAATCGGCTGCTCCTCGCGCGGTTGTTTGCCCAGCCGGCCAACCTGCTCGTGCTCGACGAGCCGACCAATGATCTCGATATCGAGTCGCTTGAATTGCTCGAAGCCACGCTGCAGCAGTACGACGGTACGTTGCTGCTGGTCAGTCACGACCGCGCATTTCTGGACAATGTCGTAACGCAGACACTGGTAGCCGAGGGTGCTGGCGTCTGGCATGAGTACGTTGGGGGCTACTCCGACTGGCTGCGGCAGCGGACGGTGCGGGAACGCGAAGAGCCCTTGACCAAGCCAGCGGCGGGCAAGACGACAGGTCGTGCGCCGCGCGTCAAACTTTCGTACAAAGAACAACGTGCGCTCGATACGTTACCTGGAGAAATCGAAGCGCTCGAAAACGAGCAGCGAGTCATTAGCGCGCGTATGAGCCAGCCGGACTACCACCGCGAGTTTGCGGGTCAAGTCAAATCCGACAGGCTTCGCATCGAAGAAGTCGAGCATCAGATTGCGGCCAAGTTCGAGCAATGGTCGACGCTTGAAGCGCGTTCGCGGGCCGATCTCCTATAGTGGCCGCTATGAGTGCGGCGCGAAGCTCCCCATCAGCCGGCGATTCACCCGGCGAAACCCCAGCCAAATCGGCGCGTGCACGCATGACGAAGCGCACGTGGGCCAAGCTCGCGTTCGCTGGAGTTGTGCTGCTGCTGATCGTGTTCGCAGTCGACATCTTGCTGCTGTTATTCGCCAGCATCTTGCTCGCGATACTGCTGCGGTCGCTCGCGGAGCCGCTGGCCGCGCGGCTGCGCATTTCGCCGCGCTGGGCAGTGTTGGTCGTCGTGGCCGTGCTGGCCGCGTCGCTCAGCATCATCGCGTGGGTCATTGCACCATCGATCGGAGAGCAGGTTCGGGAACTGCGCGCGTCACTGCCGGAAGCGCTGCAGCGACTCCAACAGGAACTCAGCCGATTTGTCTGGCTTGAAGTCTTTTTGGACACCGCGCAACAGTTTGATGGAACTGGCGCGCCCCCGCAGGTCGCAAGCAAAGTCACGAGCGCCGTTTCCGGCACGCTGGCCGCGCTGGGGAACACAGTGCTCGCGATCGTGATTGCGCTTTACCTGGCAGTCGAGCCGCGGCCCTACATCGAAGGCACCGTCCGATTGTTCCCACTCGCGTATCGCGCGCGTGCGCGCGAGGTGCTGCATGCGATTGGCGAAACGCTTCGATGGTGGTTGTTCGGCAAGGCCATTTCGATGGCGTTGGTAGGCACAGCGGTATTCATTGGTCTCATCGCACTGGGCGTCAAAATGGCGGCCGCACTCGCGCTGATCGCTGCGCTTCTCGATTTCATTCCCAATATCGGTCCGCTTCTGGCGTTCGTTCCGGCAGCACTCTTCGCGCTGCTGCAAGGCCCGACACAAGTGCTGTATGTGGCGTTGCTTTACGGCGCTATCCAAACCGTGGAAGGCTATTTATTGACGCCGCTGATCGAGCGCCGGACGGTCAAGTTGCCTCCAGCGTTGACGCTTACCGCCTTGTTGGTCGGTGCGTTGTTCTTCGGCTGGCTAGGCTTGCTGCTCGCAGCACCGCTTACAGCCGCGCTGCTGGTCACCGTGCAGATGGTTTATGTCGAGGACACGCTCGGTGAGCGTGACGCGCGATGATCCGGAACAGATGCTGTCAGCGCGCGAGTCAGCCATTCGGCAGTCAACACAGGTCCGCTTTGACCTTCGCGCTCGACACGCACTTTCCATAGAAGCTTTGCGCCGCCGGTAATCAGCTCGCTCGATGCGAGCGCGAAGCGAGCCCGGATGCGGCTTCCGACGACGACGGGACCCGTGAAGCGAACTTTGTTGAATCCGGCGTTAATGCCGGCGCTTCGGTCGGCTATTACGATCGTGCTGTCCATCCAGTGCGAAAGCAGCGATAGCGTCAAAAATCCATGGGCGACTGTGCATCTTGTGCCGTCCTTCGCCTGAAAAGGGGATTCGCGCGCTGCGCGCCCGGCGTCGACGTGGATCCACTGAAGGTCGCTCGTGGCTCGTCCAAAGCTATCGATCACGCTTTGCGTTACCTCGAACCATTCGCTTACTCCAATTTCTGAGCCGACTTGGCTGATTAAATCGCTCAGATTCATTCGGACCATCACCTAGGATAGCCGAGCACTGGCGCACTTACCGATGGGCGGGCTTCTTGCCTGCTGAGGGCATAGAGCTTGCTTTTATTACACACTCGCGCCGCCTAAGCAGTAAGACGCGTCCAAAAATTCACCGGGAGATTCCATGGCAATCAAGACCCCTGAACACCACGAACGGCTGCTCGACCAAGCGATCGCAGAAAGTTTTCCGGCAAGCGATCCGATTTCGCCGGCGTACGAAGCGAGTCTGGAGCCGGTATTGCCCGAACAAAATCGCTCGCGCGAAATCTGGAAACGCCGTTTGCGCAAAGCCAGACCGTCGCTGATCGCACTGGGAGGCGCCGCCGTGGTAGCGCTGGTCGCCGTGTATGTATTACGTGACCGTCGCTCCGTTCTGAGCAATTTGCGCGACTACATCCCAAACGATCTGCGCGATTTGCGCGACTACATTCCCTGGAAGCACTAGCCGTCTAAGCGCCAGTCAAGTAGTACATCATGGACGCGCTGGGGCACGCGTGGCCGCAGCTTGTCGTGCTCGGCGAAGTCGCAGCGGCGATGCTGCTCGGCGGCCTGATTGGCTACGAGCGCGAAACCGCCAACAAGCCTGCCGGATTTCGCACGCACATGATGCTGGCTGGCGCGTGCGCGCTGCTCGTCGGGCTGGGCGGGTCGATGCTAGAGACATTCTCGCGTCTGCATCCGGATGTCATAAGTGCGGACCCGTTTCGCCTCGTGGGTGGCGTTGTAACTGCGCTGGGTTTTATTGGCGCCGGTACCATTTTTCGGCCCGACGGTCAGCGGGTAGAGGGGCTTACGACGGCGACGTCATTGCTGTTTTCAGGCGGCATTGGCGTGTGCGCGGC
>DATEOP010000367.1:0-7059 GCA_035274065.1 Burkholderiaceae bacterium | reverse complement strand
CACAGCGTCCTGAAAATCAAGAACGCCGGGGTTGGGATTCGAAACCATCAGATTGCGAGGCATGTAATCCCGATGCACGAAGACCTTGGGTTGCGCAAGATTCGCGGTGACGATGCGGTCAAACATCAGCGAGAGGACCGCGTCCTGCGCTTCCGTGAGCCGGCGCTGTAGATGGCGCCCAATGAACCAATCAGGAAACAAACCAAGCTCCCGACGAAGCAATTTCTCGTCGTAAGGGGGTAGAACGCCATCAGCCGTCGAAAGCTGCCACCGGATCGACGCATCGATCGCAGCGCCGAAAAACTCATCAGCGTTTGCGTCGGTGAGTGACGTCAGATAAGTCGCAGTTCCAAGGTCGGACAGCAATAGAAAACCCTGTGCGAGATCACTGACCAGAATGTCGGGGACGTGCACGCCAGCCGTTCGCATCAACCCCGCCACTCGGACAAATGGATGCGAGTCCTCGGTTGCGGGCGGCGCATCCATCACGATCAGACTCCCCCCTTCGCTATTGACACGAAAATATCGACGCGAGCTTGCGTCCACCGACGCCGGTCGAAGAGTGGAAACAATCAATCCATAGCGGGCGGTGAGTGGCCCAAGCCAGCCTCGAAGCGAGACAAGGCGTGCATCGTCGGACTCGTTGGTCTCGCTGGCAGCAGGTGGAATCATGCGGTTTCAGCTCGCCGTAGCCAGTGCGTAATAGGAGAACCGATGCCTATAATCGGCGCGCTCTGCTCGGGCACTTGCTGGCCAAAACAGCGTTCACAGATTCTAGGGCCTGATGCCGCGCCTGCCGAAAATCGTTCGGTCGAGATTCTCGTTATTGCTGATTCCGGTGTTGCATGCTGGCTATCTCGCAACGAGCTTTGACGCCCATGCCCAGACGCTTACAAGCGAGAACCCACAGCGGACCGCTCACCCGCAGCTAAAACTTGAACGGCAGCTCGACGAAAATCGCGCGCCGGTTCACGACCGCGCCCCGACATTTGCGCGCGCTCAGAACGTCGAGGGCACCATCGACGAAAAGTTGATTCTGCGAGGCGACGCCGAGATACGGCGTGGCGGCACAGTCCTTCGCGGTGACACGATTACGTATACGCAGGCAACCGACACTGTGAACGCCGAAGGTCAGGCGCGCGTTTTTCGCGATGGTGCGGCATTCGCGGGCCCGAGGCTCGATTTTCGCGTCGACGCGCAGACGGGAACAATGCCGGACGCGAACTTCACGTATGCGGCCCGCCGCGGGCGAGGCGAGGCCGAGTTGGTCGAATTCCTCGGAAGCGACCGGGCGCGGATGGAACGGGCAAGGTTCACTACGTGCGGCCCGGGTGACAACGCCTGGTGGGTACAGGCCGAGGCGATCGAGTTCGATGGGCTCGATGAAACTGCAACAGCAACGTTTGCAACACTCTATTTCAAGGGCCTGCCCGTTCTTGCTTCGCCGATTCTTAGTTTTCCTACCAGCGACCGGCGAAAGTCGGGCTTCCTGACGCCAAGCTTCGGGCTTAGCTCGACACTGGGAACCGACATCAGTACACCGTATTACTTCAACCTTGCGCCCAACTACGACTACACGTTGACTCCGCGAGTGATGACCCGACGCGGTGTGCTGTTCGAAAATGAGCTGCGCTATTTGAGCCCGACGCAGCGCGCCACGCTCGTATACGACATCATCGCCAAAGACCGCGAGCTCGGCACGTCCAGGGATTTCACAGCCGTTCGGTACGAGTACGCGGCGCCGTCGGGTCTGGCCGCCGGGATCAACTACAACCGCGCGTCTGACGATCGATACTTTGTCGACTTCGGCACATCCATTGTCGACACATCGCAAAAGGTCCTTCCGCAGGACGGCTATCTCGCCTACAACCAGGCGTATTGGAATACGGCCGTGCGCATGACAAAAAACCAGGTGCTGCAGGACCCGGACTTGTCGCAGCCGGTTGCGAAGCCGTACGAGCGCGTGCCGCAGGCGACCTTGAATGGCTACATTGCCGATTGGCGTGGTTTCGAAGCGGCGGCGGCACTCGATGGAACACGCTTCGAACATCCAACGCTGGAAAAGGGCAATCGCTACATAGCCGACATTCGCACGGCGTACCCGATTCTCGCGCCAGGATGGTTTGTGATTCCGAGAGCACGATTGTCGTCGACAGCGTATGACCTTGATCCTGCATTTCATCCAACCGACTCAACGCCGACACGGACGCTTCCAATCCTGAGCCTCGACACGGGATTGGTTTTCGAACGCGATGTTGGATGGTTCGACCGCGCGGCGCAGCAAACACTCGAGCCACGCCTGTTCTATGCGTACA
This sequence comes from Burkholderiaceae bacterium, assembly GCA_035274065.1. Taxonomy (GTDB): domain Bacteria; phylum Pseudomonadota; class Gammaproteobacteria; order Burkholderiales; family Burkholderiaceae_F; genus JACCZX01. The sequence continues at coordinate 4,744 of DATEOP010000367.1, read as the reverse complement.
TCCCGTTTCGAAATCAAAACAATCTGCCGAATTTCGACAGCGCGCTCGCAGACCTCAACTATTCGCAACTGTTCACAGAAAATATTTACTCGGGTTCAGACCGAATTTCGGAAGCCAACCAGCTGACCGCGGCGCTGACGACGCGCATTCTGGACGCTGAAACCGGGGCCGAACGCTTACGGGCGTCAATCGGACAACGGTATTACTTCAGTGACCAGCGAGTCACGTTGCCCGGCGAAACGCCGCGCACCAGTAACTCGACCGACGTGCTGGCAGCGTTGACCGCGCAGCTCGGGCGGTCGTGGGCGATTGATCTGGCCGCGCAATACGCTGCCGAGCCTGCCGAGTTTGTTCGCGCAACCGCGGGCGTTCGATGGCAGCCGCGCCGGGCGTCAGTGCTGACTGCGTATTACCGTTATCAGCCTGATGGCATCAGTCAGATCGATATCTCGGGTCAATGGCCGCTGTCGAATCGCTGGTATGCCGTCGGTCGAGTGAACTATTCGCTCGAAGACAAACGCCTTGTCGATGCAGTGGCCGCGCTGGAGTATCAGCAGGATTGTTGGCTGCTACGTTTGGCCATGCAGCGGTTCGCGACAACAGCGCAGACTGCCACGACCAACTTTTATGTCCAGCTGGAACTCAACGGATTGACGAGTGTCGGATCAAGCGCGGCAAAGCTACTGCAGCGTAATATTCCGGGCTACCAGTTGTTGAACCCCGTGCCCCGACAGCCGGGACGTTTTGAGTACTACGAATAAGGCGCGAGTACATGCGCGAGTAATTCGGACGTAACGCGCAGTAGAAGAGACAAATCGCGCAGCACTGCACTAAACATCAAAATGATCAGATCCCTCACGTTAGTCACAGCCAGTAAGTTTGCGCTGCCAATGGCAGCACTGTTAACGGCAACTGTCTGCTTCGCTCAGGGGCAGGCGGTACAGCCGGCCGGGCCTGCCGCCGCTGCAGCGAACGCGGCCACGCCGCGCCCTGTTCCGCGAACGATTGACCGTATCGTAGCCATCGTCAACGATGAGGTTGTTACCGCCAACGAGCTCCGCGCGCGAGCGCGAGTCGCCGAAGTGCAGCTGCGGCGCCAAAAGATTCAACCGCCATCCGCCGACGTCCTCGAGCGTCAGGTGCTCGAGCGGATGATCGTTGATCGCGCGCAAATGCAACTGGCGCGCGAAACGGGCGTGCGCGTTGACGATGCGACGGTAAACGCTGCGCTTGGGCGCATCGCGGAGACAAACGGTTTGTCGGTGCAGGCGCTGCGGCAGCGGCTCGAAGCCGACGGCGTTTCATTCACGCAATTTCGAGACGACATTCGCCAGGACATCATCCTGAATCGTCTTCGCGAGCGCGAGGTCGACTCCCGCGTTCAAATCTCAGACAGCGAACTCGAAAACTTCATCGCCGCGCAATCGGGTGTCAGCGCCGATTCCGAGGAGATCAACCTTGCACAAATTCTGCTGCGGGTGCCGGAAAACTCGCCAAGTGACCGCGTGGACGCGACGCGCGTGCGCGCCGAGGAGCTCATGGTGCAACTCAAGAACGGCACCGATTTCGCGCGTGTCGCGGCAAGTTTCTCCAACGCGCCGGAAGCCCTGCAGGGCGGAGAGCTCGGCTGGCGCAACGCTGACCGCTTACCCACGCTGTTCATCGACGCCGTTAAAGGACTCAAGCCTGGTGACATGACACCCGTTATTCGCAGCCCCAACGGCTTTCATATACTGAAGGTTCTTGGGCGTCGCAGCGGCGTCGACAGCAAGCTTGCAACGGGCCCGGTACAGCAAACGCACGCGCGTCACATTCTGCTGCGCGCCTCGGAATTGATGCCCGAGCCCGAGGTCAGGCGCAGGCTTGAGGAGATGAAGCAGCGCATCGAAGCGGGCCAGATCGAGTTCGGAACGCTCGCCCGCTTGCATTCACTGGATCCGAGCGGCAGCCGTGGCGGCGATCTGGGTTGGCTTTATCCGGGCGACACCGTGCCCGAATTTGAGAAGCCAATGAACGCGCTCAAGCTGAACGAAGTCAGCCGGCCGGTTCAGTCACCGTTCGGCTGGCACCTGATTCAAGTGCTCGAGCGCAGAACCGAGCAGGCCTCATCGGAGCGGGCGCGACTGCAAGCGCGACAGGCGTTGCGCGATCGCAAGGCCGATGAAGCCTATCAAGACTGGATGCGGCAACTGCGCGACAAGACGTATGTCGAGTATCGGCTCGACGACCGCTCGTAGGGTCGGCGACCCCCCGCGCATCGCGATCACGACCGGCGAGCCTGCCGGTATCGGGCCGGAAATATCGCTCGCTGCACTCGACGTGATCAACGATGCCGCCAACGATGCACGCATCACGTTGATCGGCGACGCGACGTTGCTACAGGAGCGTGCGCGTGCGGTGCATATCCCATGGCCAGCCACCGCCAGCATTGAACACGTACCGTTGCGCACTGCTGCCATCGCGGGACGGCGCGACTCACGCAATGCGCATTACGTTCTAGCGACTCTGGATCGAGCGATTGCCGGAGCGATGACGAACGAGTTCGATGCGCTCGTGACCGCGCCGGTGCAGAAAAGCGTCATCAACGACGCACGGGTCCCGTTTACGGGCCACACCGAGTATTTGGCGCAACGCACTGGCTCAACGCGCGTTGTCATGATGCTCGCAGGCGATACTGTGCACGGTCCACTGCGGGTGGCGTTGGCAACGACCCATTTGCCGATTGCATCGGTCGCTGGCGCGTTGACCATCGACAGTGTGGCCGGGGTTCTGAAGATCCTTCTTACTGAATTGCAGTCGCGATTCGGCATCGATGCGCCGCGAGTCGTCGTAACCGGGCTGAACCCGCACGCGGGTGAAGGTGGTCACATGGGGCGCGAAGAAATTGAAATCATCGCGCCTGCCGTTTCAAGGGTGCGCACTCAAGGGTTTCGTGTTGATGGCCCGTTGCCCGCCGATACGGTGTTTGTTCCATCACTGGTGCAGCACTACGACGCGGTGCTTGCGATGTTTCACGACCAGGGATTGCCGGTGCTTAAGTATGCGACTTTCGGTCATGGCGTCAACGTCACGCTGGGCCTGCCGTTCGTTCGCACTTCAGTGGACCACGGCACTGCGCTCGATCTGGCGGGTACTGGCCGCGCCGATGCCGGCAGCATGCGAGCTGCCTTGAAGCTTGCGATCGAACTGGCAGGCCGCGCGCTTCATCAGCAGCAGGCCGCATGAGCGATGAGCGCAGGTCCGCCCCAAGCCCATCGCGTGCCGCCGCCAGGGACGTGCGCATAGCGACCGGCGGCAAAAGCAGTCATGCGGGCGATGCGCATAGAACGTCGCATCGCCCGCGCAAGCGGTTCGGCCAGAATTTCCTGCACGACGCTAACGTTGTCAGACAAATCGTCGACGCGGTCGACCCACGCCCTGGCCAATCAATTGTCGAGATCGGGCCCGGTCAGGCAGCCCTTACCGGCGCATTGATCGAGCGGGCGGGTCATCTGCACGCAATCGAAATTGATCGCGACTTGGCTGCTGGGTTGCGACAACGGTTCTCCGAAGAAGAGCTGTCGCTAACGCAGGCCGACGCGCTGACATTCGATTGGAGCACTCTGGCAACATCTCCGTTGCGCATCGTCGGCAATCTGCCCTACAACATTTCGACGCCCTTGCTGTTCGCGCTGGTGCCAATTGCAGAAAGTGTGCTCGATCAACACTTCATGCTGCAAAAGGAAGTGGTCGATCGCATCGTGGCTGCGCCCGGCGGCAAGACGTACGGCCGGCTTTCGGTGATGCTGCAATTTCGTTACCGGCTTACGAAGCTTTTTGACGTGCCGCGTGACGCGTTCAGGCCCGCGCCCCAGGTCACATCGAGCCTGGTTCGAATGCAACCACTTGCCGTCAGCGAACTTCCTGCGGTTGACTCCGAAGCGTTCGCACGGGTCGTCGCTGCTGCGTTCAATCAGCGGCGCAAGACGCTGCGAAACGCGTTGTCCGGACTACTCGATACCGAACAGATCATCGAGAGTGGTGTTGATCCGCAAGCACGCGGCGAAACACTCGGCCAGCAACGCTTTGTCGAGCTTGCGCGCCGTCTGGCTGCACGCTAGAAGGATAAAGCGGCGATCTCGACGCGGCGGATCTGATCCCGCGCAAGCTCGTAGCCCGGAAGAAGACGCGCAACTTCCTTCCAGAAGCGCGGGCTGTGATTGAGCTCACACAGATGCGCGAGCTCGTGGGCAATAACGTAGTCAATGACCGGCGGTGCAAAATGCACGAGTCGCCAGTTGAGGCGAACGCGTCCGACGCGCGAGCACGAGCCCCATTGCGTTCGAGCCGCCGACAACCGCCAGCCGGCAAAGCGCGCGGGAATGCGGTCGCCAAAACACGCGAGGCGTTCGCCAATGACACGTTGCGCCTGAGTCTGTAACCAGTCCTGCAGCGCCTGACGCACGTCAGCCTCGGACGCAGTTTTCGGCGGTGTCAAATGAATCTCGCTCGCGTCATCATTAACGTTCGCCAATGACGAACCCAATCGCAAGGTCATCCGCTTCCCGAGGTACGGCACGACACCTCCGTCAGAGAAGTGAATCGCAGACTCTTGGAGTTTCTCGTACCAGGCCTTCCATTCGGCCTGCTTGGTGAAAATCCATCGCTGATTCTGGATGATCGCCGCTTCGATCTCTTTCAGCGCAACCGAGCGCGGCGCGCGAATCATCAACCCACGTTCGCTGACCTGAAATCCGATACCGCG
>DATEOP010000366.1:0-2522 GCA_035274065.1 Burkholderiaceae bacterium | reverse complement strand
CAGATCGCGCGCAGCGAGAAGCCGCGTTACGACGGGCGCTGGCGGCCTGAAAATGCGCGCGGCAAGACGCCACCCGCAGGCGTTAAGCCAGTGTTTCGCTTTCGTAATCCCGACAGCGGCTCTGTCGAGTGGAATGATCTGGTCAAGGGGCCGATCAGTATTTTGAACAGTGAGTTGGACGATCTCGTCATAGCGCGAAGCGACTGGATGCCAACCTACAACTTTGCGGTAGTCGTTGATGATGCCGACATGCGTATCACGCACGTGCTGCGCGGAGAAGAGCACATCAACAACACGCCTCGGCAGATCAATCTATACCGCGCGCTGGGCTGGACGACTCCATTGTTCGGTCACTTGCCGCTGATTCTCGCGCCTGACGGCAGCAAGCTTTCAAAGCGGCACGGCGCAGTCAGTGTGCTGCAGTACGACGAGGACGGCTTCTTGCCCGAGGCGCTTTTCAACTACCTTGCCCGCCTTGGGTGGAGCCATGGTGACGAGGAGAAATTCACACGCGAGCAGTTGACCGAATGGTTCGATTTGGAACACGTTAACCGCGCGCCAGCCCAATACAACCTTGACAAGCTGATGTGGCTCAACGGCGAATACATCAAGGAAGCCGACGACGAGCGGCTCGCGAGCCTGATTCGACCGCGCGTCGAAGCGCGCGGCGGCCGGCTTGTCGACGGTCCGGCGCTTAAAAACGTGGTCGCGCTGCTAAAGGATCGGTCGCGCACGCTGAACGAGCTGGCCGACGCAGCATTGCTGTTCTACGTTGAACCCCAAATTGAAACCCAGCTCGTGATTGATCATCTGAACGACCCGGGCCGCCGCGCCGTGCAGGCATTTCGCGACCGTGTGTCGGCCCTCGGCTGGGAGCGCACGGCACTGCACGGTGCGATCAAGCACACTGTGAGCGAACTGAAGCTGAAGATGCCGCAGGTGGCGGTGCCGCTGCGGGTCGCGGTGACCGGTCGAACGCAAACACCCTCGATTGATGCAGTACTTGAACTGATCGGCCGCGACAAAGTTATCGCGCGCATCGATCGCGCGCTCGCGATTTCCACGCAGTCGCCGCCGCCGCGAAAAATAATCGCAGGCTGACCGCTGCGCTATGGGGCGGTTGCTAACCGCGCATTACTGCGCGGTCCTCGTTTCGACGCCAGCCGTAACAAGCCGTGGCAGCTCACACACGATTTCTACCAACTGGTAAGGGACTTGTCAACTAGTAGGTAAGTAAGGCATAGTGAGAGCTCGGAATTAATTAAGGGGCAGCAGTGGCGAGAGCCGACACGTCGCAGCGGATATTGGACACAGCCGAGCGCCTGGTGCAGACGCGCGGATTCAACGGATTTAGCTATGCCGACATAGCGGCGACGCTCGGCGTGACCAAAGCCAGCTTGCACTATCACTTCCCGGCCAAGGCAGAGCTGGGTCAGCGCCTGATCGAGCGATATGAGAAAAACTTTCAGACCGCCCTTGGTGCGATCGACAAAGTCAGTACATCCGCGCGCGACAAGCTGGAGCGGTACGCCGAGATCTATGCGGGCGTGCTGCGCAAAAACCGTATGTGTCTGTGCGGCATGCTGGCTGCCGAGTACGCAACACTGCCGAAGCCGATGAAAGAGGAGATGAAACACTTCTTCGACGAGAACGAGCGCTGGTTGACCGCGGTACTGAAGCAAGGTCAGAAGGCAGGTGAGCTGACGTTTTCCGGCCCGGCGCATGAAGTTGCGCGCGCATTGGTGGGGTCGCTTGAGGGCGCGATGATGTTGGCGCGTTCGTTCGGCGAAGTTTCGCGCTTTGAAGCCGCGGCTAATCGTTCGCTGGCGGAGCTTTTCAAATGAATACGTAATCCTGCGTATAGCCGGCGTGCCGCCGGTGAGTCACCGTGGCGCATATAGAACGAGGAGCACATATGCTTTCGCAATCGCAAGTCACATGCATGCTGCCAGTGAAGGATCTGTCGCGAGCACGAAGTTTCTACGAAGAGCGCCTTGGCCTGGAGCCGCAGGGATTGCGGCCCGACGGCAAGTTCATCTACCGCTGCGGCGGCACCGAGGTCGCATTGTTTCCGAAGGCCGAAGGAACAAAAGCCGAGCACACCGCGTTGAGCTTTAAGGTCGACAGCATCAGCGACGCCATAACCTCATTGAAGGGCCGCGGTGTCAAGTTTGCCGACTACGACTTTCCCGGATTTAAAACGATCGACCACGTCTGCGTGCTGGGCTCGGAAAAGGCGGCCTGGTTCGAAGACACAGAGGGCAACATTCTCTGTCTGCACGAGGATGTCGGCTGAAATGGTTACGCCTGACGACGCGTATCACGCCGGCATGCGCCAGCTGCAGGATCGCTTCGACACGCGGCGGCTCGCCGATCGCCTCGTCGACAAGCTGTCTCGCACCGAATTCACGAACGAGGATCGAGCGTTCATCGAGAGCGCAACATTGCTTTTCGTTGCGACCGCCGATGGCGACGGACGGCCCGACTGCTCCTACAAAGGTGGCTCCGCGGGCTTCGTGCGG
>DATEOP010000365.1:0-3648 GCA_035274065.1 Burkholderiaceae bacterium | reverse complement strand
TATCAATATCAGCGGCGGCGCCGCTCCGTATGCGTATGCGATCGACGCTAGTCGCTTCTCGACCGAGGGCTATCGCGATTACAGCAGCGCGACGCGCGATGTGGTGAATCTACGAGCTGCCGCTCTCGAGACGCCGCTTGGTAGTCTGCGAGTAACGCTGAACGCCCTCGACATCCCTGACGCCGAGGATCCGCTCGGACTCACACGCGCGCAGTGGCAGGAAAATCCGCGTCAGGCCTCGCCGCAAGCACTGCAATTCCAAACACGCAAGTCAACCGAGCAACAACAACTCGGCGCGCAGCTCACGGGCACTTTGACCGAGCAGTGGAGTTACCAAGCCGCAGCATGGGGAGGCCGGCGCGCAGTCACTCAATTTCAGGCGATTCCTGTCGCCGTGCAAGGGCCTCCGAACCATCCGGGGGGTGTCATTGACTTCGATCGAGCCTATGGCGGCGTCGATGCTCGGGTGCAACTTGCGCTGGACATCGTCACGCTGACGCTTGGCGCGAATGTTGAACGGCTCGACGAAGATCGGCGCGGTTATGAAAACTTCACTTTGCAGCCCGCACTGGCCCTCGGAACTTTGGGAAGACTGCGGCGCGATGAAAATAATGTTGTCGAGTCACGCGATGTGTACGCACAGGTCGAGTCACGCATCGCATCGGGATGGAAACTGCACGGTGGAGTGCGCGCATCTCAGGTCGAGTTTCGCGGCGAGGATCGTTTTCTCGCGAATGGTGATGATTCGGGGCGTGCGCGCTATGACTCGATCAATCCGACAGTGGGCGTTGTTTATCGCGCATCACAATCGAGCAGTTTATATGCGTCGTACGGACGTGGATTCGAGACGCCAACGTTAAACGAGCTTGCATACCGACCCGACGGTAGCGCTGGGTTCAATACGGCATTGGAACCGGCGCGCAGCAACAATTACGAAGTCGGTGCCAAGGCCTTGGCATTGCCAACGCTGCGCGGAACGATTGCTGCCTTCTATGTTGATACGCAGAACGATATCGTCGTTCGTACGAACGCGGGCGGCCGTTCGACGTTTGCCAACGCCGCTGCCACGCGCCGGCGCGGCATCGAAGCGAGCGTGGGATGGGAGCCAACACCCGCTTTGTCGTTTTATGCATCGGCAGCTGCGATACGTGCCGAGTTTGCGGAGCCATTTTTGACCTGTGTCGCGGCCCCGTGTACGCAGCCCGCGGTGCTGGTGCCCGCGGGTAATCGGCTTCCTGGGGTGCCCTCGAACACCGCGTATGCGGAAGCGAAGTATCGCCTGCGCGATATTGATCTCACCTTGGAAATGCACGCGCAATCCAAGCTGCGAGTCGATGATCGCAACACCGATGCCGCACCCGGGTACGCGACGCTTAACGCGGCGATCGCCCGCACATTTGCGCTCGGTGCATCATCGCTGCGTGCGTTCTTTCGGGTCGACAATTTGCTGAATGCGCACACCATCGGCTCAGTTATTGTCAACGAAGCCAATGGGCGTTATTTCGAACCTGCACCCGGACGCAGCTGGCTCGCGGGTTTGGATGCTCGTTTCTGACGGGCTGCGCTGATAGGCTTTCAAGGATGAAAAGCCGTCGCGCAACATGGCTGTTAATCGCTGGATTGAGTTCTGCAGCTTGCACAGCCCCGCCCCCGCCTTCTGCACCTGTCAGTCAACCCGCGCCGCCACCTGCGCCGGTGATAGCGCCCAAGCCCAATCTCGTCGTTCCAAACGAACCGCCAGCGCCTGCGCGTGTTGCACGGCTGGCGCCGCTGAATCCAACACTAGAAAGCTGGAAGCAACGTGCCGCAGAGCGCATCCAGCAGATCAATCGCAAGAGCTTGTTTGAAGGCAGGCCCGAGCACTTGTTGCGTGCCGTCGTTGTCGTGGAGTTAACGGTCGATCGTGATGGCAAGATCACCAACAGCAAGATCATGCGGTCGCCTGGCATAGGCGAGCTCGACATCGCCGCACTTCGTTCGCTGCGAGCCGCATCACCCTTGCCTGCGCCACCTTCCTCCCTATTGGTCCGAGGTGCTCTGGTTTATCAAGAAACGTGGCTATTTCGGAAAGACGGGCGCTTTCAGTTGCGAAGCCTCGCCCTCGCGCAGGAGTAGCGAAAAAGCATCATCAAGTGCTCACTAACCGCTGAATCCGGGACTTTGCCGTGCAAACAGCCACTTGACGCCTCGAATATGTCAACCTGCGGCCCGGCTGCACGTTGGCTGCTCCAGAGTCAATGGATCGGCCTTCTCGGTTCGGCTAACGACTCGCGGCGTTGTCTCAATCGAGTCAATTCCATTAACCCAACCGTTCCAGGGACACAACATGAAAAAAGTAGTAGCTGCGTTGATCGCTACGGCGTTCGCAACATTCGCGTTCGCGCAAGACAAGAAAGCCACAGATACCAAGCCTTACAGCCCCACCCCGCCCGCTGCAGCGCCAGCGAAGGATGCGGCGCCTGCGAAGAAAGATGCAGCAGCACCGGCCGCGGCAGCATCGACCGCCGCACCGGCCGCCAAGACCACAAAGAGCACAAAAGAGATGACAGCGGAAGAAAAGAAAGCCGCGAAGGCCGCAAAGAAGAAGGCGCGCGCCGACAAGGCCCAGGAAGACATCAAGCAAGACACCAAAAAGCCGTAAGCAATTCTTCGAGCTGTACATAAGAGCAGGCCTTCGCCTGCTCTTTTTTTTGTGCCTTCTGTGTTCCAATAACTTGTGAGACCACAAAACGATACGCTGCTGCGCGCACTACTACGCGAGCCAACGGAATACACGCCGATCTGGCTGATGCGTCAGGCGGGCCGCTACATGGCGGAGTACAACGCAACACGCAAGCGCGCCGGGAGCTTTTTAGGACTCGCCAAGTCGCCCGCCTATGCGACCGAGGTAACGCTGCAACCCGTCGATCGATTTGCTTTGGATGCCGCCATTTTGTTTTCAGACATTCTTACGGTGCCTGATGCAATGGGGCTGGGGCTTTACTTCGTTGAGGGCGAGGGCCCGAAGTTCGAGCGCCCGGTTCGTACCGAAGCAGATGTCAATCGGCTTGCATGTCCGGATCCCGATAAGGAGCTTCGTTACGTAACCGACACCGTGCGAGAGGTGCGCCGGGCGCTGGCGAATCGCATCCCCTTGATCGGTTTTTCCGGCAGCCCGTTTACGTTGGCGTGTTACATGATCGAAGGTGGAGGATCGGACGACTTTCGCTTGATCAAGACCATGCTGTACTCGCGCCCCGACTTGCTGCATCGGCTGCTTGAAGTCAACGCGCTCGCCGTCACCGCGTATCTGAATGCGCAGATCGAGGCGGGTGCACAAGCGGTGATGCTTTTTGACACATGGGGTGGGGTGCTTGCGGATCGGGCGTATCAAAAGTTTTCGCTCGCTTATATGCGCCGCGTTGTCGCTCACCTGAGGCGAGAGCACGACGGCGAGCGCATTCCGTCGATCGTATTTACAAAAGGCGGAGGCCTGTGGCTGGAAGAAATCGCCGCATGTGGCTGCGATGCGGTCGGACTGGATTGGACAGTCAACCTTGGCGAAGCGCGTCAGCGAGTCGGCGATCACTGCTCGCTACAAGGCAACCTCGATCCAATGGCGTTGTTTGCCGGATCGAAAGAGATTGAAGCTGCTGCTGCTGACGTATT
>DATEOP010000364.1:0-2529 GCA_035274065.1 Burkholderiaceae bacterium | reverse complement strand
GGCATTGTCGGCATTGACGACCCGCGGCAGCGCGCGCTAAAGACGAAGCAGCCATTTGACTACCGGCGGGAGGTCGAAGGACTGCGGCTACTTGATAGGTACACCTTCCAGATACGACTCGCGCGTCCGAGCCCCCGCTTCGCCTATACGCTGGCTCTGGCAAACCCGATCGGCGCGGTAGCGCACGAAGTTGTCGAGCGTTATGGCGATCTGATCGTCGAGCATCCCATCGGGACAGGACCGTTTCGGCTTGCAAAGTGGACGCGCTCGTCGAAGATCGTGCTTGAACGCAATCCGACATACCGCGAAGAGGTTTACGAGTTTGCGCCACCGACTGACGCGCCACATGTCGCGGGCGATGTGAAGCGGCTGCGCGGACGACGCGTACCGCTCCTGGATCGCGTCGAAGTAAGCATCATCCAGGAGGCGCAACCTCGACTACTGTCGTTCGAACAGGGCAATTTAGATCATCTGCTGGTTCCGACCGACTACGGCACGCTGGTCGCCCCAAACGCAAAACTGGCACCGAACTACGCGCGCCGCGGAGTTCGACTTGATGTGACGCAGATGGCGGACTTGACGATGAGCTCGTTCAACATCGACGATCCGCTGATCGGCGGGTACACGCCGGACAAAGTGGCGTTGCGGCGCGCTATCGGTCTGGGATTCGACAACGCGGATTTTCTACGCCAGGTGTTTCGCGGCTTCGGGGTGCTCGCTCAGTCGCCGATTCTGCCAGGCACGTTCGGCTACGACCCGCAGTGGGTGACGGGTATGTCCGAATACAACCCCGCGCAGGCTAAGGCGCTCCTCGACACGTACGGCTACATCGATCGTAATGGCGACGGCTGGCGAGAGCAGCCGGACGGCTCGCCGCTGGTGTTGAAGAAAGCAGCATCACCGTCCGAGCAGGACCGCCGTATCAACGAGCAGTGGCGCCGCTACATGTCGGCCATCGGATTGCGCATCGAGTTTGAGATCGCGCAGTGGCCGGAACTGCTCAAGCGATCGCTTGCGGGCCAGTTGATGATCTGGAACTTTGCATGGCAGGCGACCGAAGCTGACAGCGAGCTGCATTTCAGCCTCGCCTATGGTCCAAACAAAGGCTCGTCGAACGATTCGCGCTTTGCACTGAAGGCATACGACGAACTGTACGAGCGACAACGCACGCTGCCCGACGGGCCTGAGCGGCTGGCAGCGATGCGCGAAGCAACACGCCTGCTGGTTGCATACATGCCGTACAAATTTCACCTGAATCGAATTGAGCTCAATCTGGCGCAGCCATGGCTCCTCGGATACCGCCGCTTTCCGTTCACGACGCGTCAGTGGGCTTATCTCGATATCGACAACGGCTTGAACGAGCGGCCGCAGGCCTGACGATGCTGGCACGCATTCTTCGAATTTCGTCGCTGCTGACGGTCGCTCTTGCGATCGTTTTGGTGGCGTGGTTCATTGATCTCGGACTTTCCCGATGGATCGCTATCGCAATCGGTCTGCTGCTGCCGTTGGCAATTCACGCGATACCGCTCGGCATCGAGTTCATCATCGGAGCGCTGATTGATCCGCGGCCCACCGGACGTCTGAATGCAGTCGATGCGGTACGGGTATGGCTGGTTGAATCATGGCGATCGTTCGTCGTGTTCAACGTCGATCAGCCGTGGCGGGCCAATTTCGCAGAGCGCGCGATCATCAACGATCCCGCGCGGCCGGCGCTGCTGCTCGTGCACGGCTACATGTGCAACCGTGCAGCGTGGCGGCGTTGGGTTCTAAAAGGACTGCCGGCAACGTGGAACGTCGCAACAATCAACCTAGAGCCCGTGTACGTGCCGGTTGAAAGTTATTCGGATTCACTGCATGCCGCCATCGAGAAGTTGCGCGTCGACAGCGGTGCCGAACGCGTAACGCTTGTCTGCCACAGCATGGGTGGCCTCGTCGCACGCGCCTACCTGCGAGCGAAAGGAAGCGAAGCGGTCGCGCGCGTTATCACGATTGACACGCCCCATCACGGCACGGTGTTCGCACACTATGCACACGGCGCGAACAGTCGTCAGATGCGGCGCGACTGTGATTACGTCCGACGTCTGGCCGAAAGCCCCGAGGCTGTGGAGTTCATCTGCTTTGCGAGTCAGCACGACAACCTCGTCGTGCCGCGCGATTCGCAGCTACTGGCCTGCGCTGAAGCTGTCTGGTTCGAGAAAATCGGACACCTGGCAATGACGGCCAACGACGAAGTGCTGGCGAGGCTGATCGAGATTGTTGGCCGGCCGCTGAAGCACGGCGCGCCCGAAATTTACGCAGGCGCGTCGGTAACAGCGTCCGAACGCGCCGATAAATGGCCGCTCGCGCGGCCCGTGAAAGCACGCTAGAAGTGAATCCCTCGCATCAGATTGGCATAAGCGATCTGATCCGCTGTTGCCTTTGTCCTCTCCCCTTCCTTGGCACCCTTCGAGGCATCCGAGTCTGGAAACATTCTGAACGTTGTGTTCATTACGATCTGCGCAACTCGGGGCGCCAGCGCGTGCAGCACCT
>DATEOP010000363.1:0-2917 GCA_035274065.1 Burkholderiaceae bacterium | reverse complement strand
CGTAGTCCAGCACGTTCCAGCAAATCGTTAACCAGCGAACCCCGGCCGATCGTCAAGCCGTTGGGCTGATAGATCGCAGCGATCGGAAGTGCTTGCGTCAACGTCGCGCGACGGACGGAGGCAAGCCCATCTTGGATCTCGCGTACCAGCTGCGCGCCGCTTTCGGGCCTCCCGATCGCGGCGGCTACCGTCTCGATCTGCATCAGTGCTTCGTCGACGTTGCGCGGTACATCGATCTCCAGCACGGGTACTCTTAGCCGGCGTAGCAGCGCCACGGCGGTGCGCGTCGTATACGCACCTGCGATCACCAGATCCGGAGCCAGCGGAACGACGTCTTCCGCGAGCCCGCGGTTCACGGGAACGGCCTGCGCCAACGTGGCGACGTTCGACAAGCCTGGATCGCGCGCCAGCCACGTTACCGACTTCACGGTACCGGGGGCCGCGAGCCGCAATACCAGCTCGTCGGCGCACAGATTCAGCGAAGCGATACGCAACGGAGCCGTGTGCGCCACATTGGCGAACGAAATGAATAACAATGCCGCGGCGACCGACCGGATTCGAATCACGACAGCAAGGCCCCTAAAAACGCGCCTGCACGCCTGCATAAAACGCGCGCCCGCTAGGTCGGTACGAAAAGATTTCTTCGTAATCCTGATCCAATAAATTCTCGACTCGCGCCGTCAAGCTCACATTGCCTGTGATGTTGTATTGGGCCGCCAGCCGAACCAGCGCGTAATCACGCAACGACACGCGCGCCGAGGTGAACTGTCGAAAATCGAGGTCTTCCTGGCGGCCGTTGTAATCCACCGCGAGTGTTAGAGAACCAAAAGCGCTGCGCGGCGCGTACGTAAGTGCAGCGGAACCGACATGGCGGGGTCGACGCACCTCGATCTGTCCATCAGGCTGCCTGGAATCGGTGTACGTGTACATGACCCAGACCGTGAGAGTGTCGCTTGGCGCGTACTGCGCCTCGACTTCGAGTCCGCGCCGCTTACTTTTGCCATCGAGGTTGGCGACGCTCGAGCGAAAAGAGCTTGCATCAAATGTGGTGCTGATCTCGTTTTCGAGGTCGGCATCGAAATACGTGACCGAAAGTCGCCCCTGTGCCGCGATCGCGAAATCGGCGCCGACATCGAAGCCGCGCGACTTTTCAGGCTTCAAATCGGGATTCGGGTCAAAGCTGCCGGGGATGAAGCCAAATAATTCGAAGAAAGTTGGGTTCGCGATGGCAGTCCCGTAACTCGCCCGCAACTTGACACGACTCCCGAGCGGCTGCGCTGCGGTGATGCGATACGTCGTTGCATCTGCAAACAGCTCATGCTGATCGCGTCGCACCGAAAGGGTCAGCGCGGTCAACCAAGGCAAACGCGCGCGATATTCCGCCGCAACACCCGTTTTGTCGTTTTCACGGGTCTGACTTTGTGGCGACGCTGGCGTTGGTCCTTTGCTTTCAAACCGTTGCCGCTCGTGCTCTGCAGCCAGCGTCAGCGCCTGGGGTAGGTTTCCACCGAAACGCCACGTCCCCTGGTAATCGAAGCGATCGCGCCTGCCTTCGAACCCGTTCGTGAACATGCCATCCGCAAAAGTGTCCTCCTGAGTTTGCGTGTGCGTAAATCCGAGCTGGTGCTCGAGTGCTCCGGTTATCAGCCGGCCGCGCAGTCTCGCGTCGAGCTGATCACCCTCGCTACGGCGATCACCGTCGACAATCAATCCGAATGTGGGACCGGGAGGAAAAGTGAAGTCCTGCGGATCGAACATGCTGCGGCTGTTTCGATAGCGCAGCGATGCGTTGAGTTCAGTAGCAGAAGTGGGCGCCCAGCCGGCACGTGCGTACAACACCCCGTTGCGATATCCATCATCCTCAGAGCCGAAGCGCGAAACGTTGGTGCCGTCCGTCCTGAGGGCTGATGCCGACAACGCGTAATTCAACGTTGCAGTCGCGCCGCGTAGCGCAGCTGAGCCATCAATCGAAGAAAACGATCCGCCTTCGAGCGCCACGTCGGCTTGCACCCCCGGCGTACCGCGTTTAGTAAAAATGCTGATCACTCCGCCGATTGCTTCCGAGCCGTACAAGACGCTTTGCGGGCCTCGCAGAATTTCGATGCGATCAATCTGTGCGGTGAGCAAATGCGCAAAGTCGACCTCCGACGTAAACGGGTCGTTGATCTTGATGCCATCGATAAGGACAACAGTGTGGTTGGCCTCGGCGCCGCGAATTCGGACCTGCGTCACGGTACCCGCCGGGCCTTGCCGACTGACGGCGATTCCTGGCACTGCGCGCAGCGCATCGGAGACAAGACGGACCTGTCGCTGCTCCAGTTCGGAGCTGGTGAGAATGGTGACCGCCGAACCGGTTTCTTCAAGCGTCGCCTCGGTGCGGCTGCCGCTGACAACGACCTCCTGCAGAGGAGTCGCCAGCGACGCCAGCTGTGCGTGCGCACTCCCATTCCAACACGTTGCAACGCAAATCACGAACACGCGCCACAGTGGTCCGCCAAGTACAACATCAAGATTGTTTTTCATCGCTCACCCGCGTCAAAACGTACGGCGAGGTAGCGACTCGGATGCAGCGATGGCTGCACACCATCGCCCACCGCGACCGCGTTGTTGAAGCCGCCGCACGATGCGACAGCTCGCCCGTCAGGCCGGTCTCCGGACTCGTCAACACAGCGCGCTGCGATCGCTTCGCGCTATCGGATCGCACCTTCCCGCGTCCTGAAGACGCAGTGGCGTTACGCGATCCGTCACTCTGACTCACCGTTGCGGGGGCAGTGCCGGCTTTAGCTTTCACTTCACCGGCTTCCCGTTTCACCCGAGGCTTTCGCCGACGGGCACCTGACGCGTCGCGACTATAGCGCTAGTGGCGGCATCGTTCTTGCTTTTTTACGCCGCACAGCATTTCTTACCTGGAGAAAAA
>DATEOP010000362.1:0-2206 GCA_035274065.1 Burkholderiaceae bacterium | reverse complement strand
AATTGCAGGACGTCGCCACGATGCTCAAACTGCTCAGGCAAATGGGCGTTAGCGCTGACAGTGATGGCGCAACCGTGCGGCTGAAAGCGCGCGATCTGACAAGCGTTGAAGCGCCGTACGAGCTGGTGAAGACAATGCGCGCGTCGATTCTTGTTCTTGGCCCGCTGGTGGCGCGCGCCGGTAGTGCTCGAGTGTCGCTGCCCGGTGGTTGTGCGATTGGTGCACGCCCCGTTGACCAGCACATCAAGGGACTTGAAGCGCTTGGCGCGACCATCCGCATCGAGAACGGATACGTGGTCGCCGAAGCGAAGCGATTGCGAGGTGCGCGCATTGGGACTGACATAGTGACGGTCACGGGCACCGAAAATTTGATGATGGCTGCCACGCTGGCCGACGGCGAAACGATTGTTGAAAATGCCGCGCGGGAGCCTGAAGTCGTCGATCTCGCCGCAGCTCTGAACGCGATGGGCGCACGCATTCGGGGCGCTGGCACGGATCGCATTGCCATCGAGGGTGTGCAGCGGCTGCACGGCGCTCGTCACGCCGTGATGCCCGATCGCATCGAGACCGGTACGTTTTTAAGCGCGGTTGTCGCCGCTGGCGGGCACGCGGCGTTGCGCGGCGCTTCCGCTGAGACATTGGGATCGGTATTGGACAAGCTGCGCGAAGCGGGTGCGCGCATCGATGCGCAAAACGGCGCGCTTCATATCCGCATGGATGGCCGGCCGCGCGCTGTAAGTCTGCGTACGGCTCCGTATCCCGATTTTCCGACGGACATGCAGGCGCAGTTTATGGCTCTTAATTGCGTTGCCGATGGTGTGGGCTCGATTACCGAGACGATTTTCGAAAATCGTTTCATGCATGTCTCAGAGCTGCAGCGACTCGGTGCAAATATCACGATCGAGGGCAATACGGCCACCGTCCACGGCGTTGCCAAGCTCGCCGGCGCGCAGGTGATGGCGACCGACCTGCGCGCGTCGGCCAGCCTGATCGTTGCCGCCCTGGTAGCCGAAGGCGAAACAACCGTCAATCGCATTTACCATCTGGACCGTGGCTACGAGCAGATGGAGCGCAAACTGGCTGCGCTCGGTGCCGATGTGGCTCGGGTGAAATAGGACCGCGTTGATCACGCTTGCGCTTTCCAAGGGACGAATCTTCGACGAGGCGCAGCCGTTGCTGGCCGCGGCAGGTATCGCGCCGATCGAAGATGCGGAGGTTTCGCGCAAGCTGATCATCAGTACAACGGATCCGAAGGTGCGAATCGTTGTCGTGCGTGCATCGGATGTCCCGACCTATGTTCAATACGGTGCGGCCGAGCTCGGTGTCGCAGGCAAGGATGTGCTGCTTGAACACGGTGCGCACTGGGGAGATCGCGGCTTGTACCAGCCGGTAGATCTCGGCATAGCGCGTTGCCGTCTGTGTGTCGCGATTGCCGAGGGCTTTGACTACGCGAATGCGGTCCGGCGTGGCGCTCGTCTACGTGTGGCGACCAAGTACGTGCAAACCGCACGCGAGCACTTTGCGGCGAAGGGCGTGCACGTTGACTTGATCAAGCTTTACGGTTCGATGGAGCTTGCCCCATTGGCGGGGTTGGCCGACGTCATTGTCGATCTAGTGTCGTCAGGCGACACGTTGAAGGCGAACAAACTGGTCGAAGTAGAAGAAGTCGCAGCCATTTCTGCGCGGCTGATCGTCAATCAGTCGGCACTGAAGGTGCGGCGCGAGGAGCTGATGCCGTTGATCGCGCGCATTGAGGCAGCAACCACAGTGCTCGTATCGCAATGAAGGTACGCCGGCTCGACGCGACCGATCCCGGCTTCGACTCGCAGTTTGCGGGGCTGATCGCGACCGACACAGCAATCGATAGAGAAGTCGAGCGCGTGGCCGGCCAGATAGTCGACGACGTCAGACGTCGAGGTGACAAAGCGCTTCTGGAGTACACGAATCGATTCGACCGCATCAGCGCGACCACTGTCGCCGAGCTCGAGGTTCGTCCACCCGAGATGCGCGAAGCGCTGGACTCGCTTGGCGTCGAGCAGCGTGGCGCACTTGAAACCGCTGCTGATCGAATCCGCGCTTTCCATCAACGGCAGCTGACGACTTCGTGGAGCTACACCGAAACGGACGGCACAGAGCTTGGGCAGCGCATCGATGCGTTGCAAAGCGTCGGCCTTTATGTGCCGGGTGGACTCGCGGCGTATCCCTC
>DATEOP010000361.1:0-5107 GCA_035274065.1 Burkholderiaceae bacterium | reverse complement strand
CTGCACATGATCGTTAAGATCCGAAAAGCGATTG
This sequence comes from Burkholderiaceae bacterium, assembly GCA_035274065.1. Classification (GTDB taxonomy): domain Bacteria; phylum Pseudomonadota; class Gammaproteobacteria; order Burkholderiales; family Burkholderiaceae_F; genus JACCZX01. Next base: position 5,073 of record DATEOP010000361.1, on the reverse strand, counting down.
AGCGAGTCACGCCATGCGCTGTGCACGCGGCGCGAAATGAACCAGAACGCGACAGCCATCAGCGGAAACGGCAACAGTGCAATCAGCGCGAGCCGCCAGTCGATGCCTAGTGCCATCATCGTGATCACCAGAATCAGCGTAAGAGTGCCGTCGAACCCGGCCAAAAATGCCTCGCCCGCGGCCATCTCGATAGAATCGACATCATTGGTAGCGAGGGCCATCAAATCGCCGGTGCGGCTGCGATTGAAAAACGGCGGCCCTTGAAGACTGAGTCGCTCATAAAGACGCGTGCGAAGCTCGACACCGAGCTGATACGCGGCAGAAAAAAGCTGCAATCGCCAACCAACCCGCAGAAAGTAGATCATCAGCCCCATGGCCACCAGCGACATCAGCTCGCGTACGAGCGCAGCACCGTGCAAACTGCCGGCCACGAGACCATCGACCGCCTGTCCGACCACACGCGGGACCAGCACCGTCAGCACCGCGATGCCGATCAACATCAATGCCGACGCGATATACGCGCGCCAGTGGCGCACGACGAATCCGCCGATAAGGCGATACAGGGAATGAGACACGAGCTGCTGAAATTTTCGCGGAGCGAGATTGTAGGGTGCGATAGTTCATGATCGCAGCGTTTCAACCGGAGTCGCGCAGTGAGTGAGTATCGCTTTTACACGTGCGACGTGTTTACCGAACGCATGTTCGGTGGCAATCCGCTTGCCGTGTTGACCGATGCGCGCGGATTGGGCGAACAGACAATGCAGTCAATCGCGCGCGAGTTCAACTTTTCTGAAACGACATTCGTAACTTCTCCCGCGGACAGGCGCCACACAGCTCGAGTGCGCATTTTCACGCCGGGCCGCGAATTGCCGTTCGCAGGGCATCCCACCGTCGGCACCGCGTTTGTTTTGGCATCGCTAAGCGATTTCAGGAATCTAGATCAACTGATACTGGAAGAGAATGTCGGCCCAGTACCGGTGCGCGTCGAGCGTGACGGCGATCGAATCGTTCGCTGTACTTTTACATCCGCTCGGCTCCCGGAGCATCTCGACGCTGCGCTACCTCCGAGGCAGGCGCTTGCAGACATGCTGAGCTTTAGCGTCGACGACATTCTCGCGCCAGCGGAGGTCTGGTCGTGCGGCGTCCCGTACCTGGTCATTCACGTTGCTTCGGCGGACGCCTTGATGGGCGCACAGCTTGATCTCGCGCACTGGCGGACAGCGCTGGCCGGAGCCGTTACGCAGGAGGTCTATCCAATCACTCAGCTTGACCCGGTCACTTGGAAAGTTCGGATGTTTGCGCCGGGTGCCGGTGTTGCGGAGGACCCCGCGACAGGTTCAGCCGCCGCTGCGCTTGCAGGTTGGCTTGTGCGTCGTACGGCCAGTCAAGCCAGCACACAACGCTGGACGATTCTGCAAGGAGATTCGATAGGGCGTCCAAGTCGGATCGAACTGGAGGCAGACGTACACGACGGTGCAGTGCAAGCCGTCCGAGTCGGCGGCGCCTCGGTGATGGTCAGCGATGGCGTGCTGAAGCTGTAGGCGTTACAACGCGGCGCGGCCGATCGTGGCGATGGCGATGGTGATAAAGCCGAGCACGAGATTGATCGCCACCATTTTGCGCACGGTGTCCAGATTTGCGGCTGCAGCTGCCCAGTCCCCCGTCATTGCGGCAGCACGCATGCGCCTGAAAGGCGCAAACCGAATGTGCAGATAGAGCAGCATCATCACGAGCCCTATCGCGAACATCAGATGCACCGACAAGTGCGCGTTCCTGAATCCGCCGCCAATAAGGATCATCGCCACGCCGGTCGTCACAAGTACAACGATCGATAGCGCAGCCCACGACATGAATCGCCCGAGTGCCGAGGATAGAAACGTTAGGCGCAGCGAAGGTTCCTGAAGGCGCGCAGCGGACGGCCGCACCGCGAAATGAAAAACGAACATGCCGCCGACCCATACGACAACGCCGAGCACATGTGCAAATAACAACGTGGTGTAGATGATTCTCATCGGCGTTATCCAATTCAGAGTGCGGGGTCGGACTTCCGATCGTTAAGCTTGCAGTGCTTTGCGCAGGCTAAACGGCGGCTTTAGTTTGGAATCCACCAGCTTGCCCTTGCGCGCTCGGTGGCCGCGCTGGGCATCCAACGCAGCACCCGTCAGAGCTATTTGAACCGTTTTGTCCGCCTTGCCTTTGACCGCCGTGACAATGGCGCCGGCGTTTGAGATCGGTAGCGATGTCACAAGTTTTTCGCCTTCATCGAGGTCCATCAAAGTAACGCCACGCCCGCCACCGGATAGCGACTTTAATTCCGCTGCGTCAAATACCAGAACGCGGCCTCGCTGTGACAAGCAGGCAATGAAGCGATCATTGGCAACATCGGCGGGGTGCGGACGAAGTGGTTCGGCGCCGGTGTCCACGTTGATGAATTGTTTTCCGGCGCGCTGCCTCGACAACATGTCTCCAAGTGTCGCTGCGAACCCGAAACCGTTGCTGGTTGCAAGCAAAAGCGGCAGTGATGAGGCGCCTGCGATGTAGGCGACTAGCCGCGTTTCAGGCGCGAGATCGATCAGCGAAGTGGCCGGCGCGCCGTCGCCGCGGGCTGACGGAAGTTGCGAGATCGGAATCGTGTAGACGCGACCATTGCTGCCGATCGCGACCAGCGAATCGACCGTGCGGCATTCGAACGCGGCGTACAACGCGTCTCCCGTTTTGAACGTGAATTGCGCCGTGTCGTGGCCATGGCCGGTGCGCGCGCGCACAAATCCGTTTTCGGACACGATGACCGTGATCGGCTCATCGGCAACCTTTAATTCCACCGTGGCACGCTCGGCCGTTTCGATCAACGTGCGGCGCGCGTCTTTGTCGCCGTACTTTTTAGCGTCGTCCTCAATTTCCTTGCCGACCAGCCTGCGCAAAGCAGCATCGGAGCCGAGCAGCTTGCCGAGCGCCGATTGTTCCTTGCGTAGCTCAGCGAGCTCCTCTTCGATTCGAAATCCCTCGAGCCGCGCGAGCTGCCGAAGACGTAACTCAAGAATGTCATCGGCCTGGCGCTCGGACAGCTTGAAAGCCTTCATTAGATCGGGCTTGGGTTCGTCGGAGTTGCGAATCAGCTTGATGACCTTGTCAATCGACAGCAGAACGAGCTGCCGACCCTCGAGAATGTGGATGCGCTCATCGACCTTTTGAAGCCGGTTCGCTGACCGACGGCGGACGGTGGTGATACGAAATTCAATCCATTCAAGCAGCACTTCTGTCAGTGGCTTGCAGCGCGGACGGCCATCACCTCCAATCATCACTAGGTTGATAGGTGCGTTGCCTTCCATGCTGGTATGCGCGAGCAGCATCCGCGTAAATTCGTCTCGATCGATCTTCGACGTGCGAGGTTCGAACACCAGTCGCACCGCCGCGTCCTTGCCCGATTCGTCACGCACGGTGTCGAGCAGCGAAAGCACCAATTGCTTCATCTGCTGCTGCTCGCTGGTCAGCGCTTTCTTGCCGGCTCGAACCTTCGGATTGGTGAGCTCCTCGATCTCTTCCAACACACGCTGCGCCGACGCACCTGGCGGCAGCTCGGTAGCCACCAACTGCCACTGGCCCCGCGCCAGCTCCTCGAACTCGAATCGCGCGCGCACCTTGACGCTGCCACGGCCGCTCGCGTACACATTACGAATGTCCTCACTTGGCGAGATGATTTGACCGCCGCCCGGAAAATCCGGGCCCGGCATCTCGCGCAGTACCTCTTCAAGCTTTGCTTTGGGATTTCTTAGCAACACCAGCGTGGCTGACGCTACTTCGCGCAGATGGTGCGAGGGGATCTCTGTCGCCATGCCGACCGCTATGCCCGACGCACCGTTGAGCAACACGAACGGAAGGCGCGCTGGCAACAGCCGCGGCTCCTGCGTAGAGCCGTCGTAGTTCGGCATGAAATCGACTGTGCCCTCGTCAATTTCATCGAGCAGCAGGCGGGCTATTGGGGTCAGTCGCGCCTCGGTGTAGCGCATCGCCGCCGCGCCGTCGCCGTCGCGACTGCCGAAATTACCCTGCCCATCGATCAACGGATAGCGCAACGAAAAATCCTGCGCCATTCGAACCATCGCGTCGTACGCTGCCTGATCACCGTGCGGGTGATAGCGGCCGAGCACGTCACCCACAACGCGTGCCGACTTCACGGGACGCGCGCCCGATGCCAGCCCCATCGCATTCATTGCGTACAGAATCCGGCGCTGCACCGGCTTTTGGCCATCCGACCCATCGGGCAGCGCGCGGCCCTTGACGACAGAGATCGCGTAGTCCAGATAAGCCTGCTGCGCAAAGCGCGCGAGCGTCAGCGAATCATCGCCGTTACCGCCGTCACTGGAAGCAGGAAAGAGGGTTTGTTGTTCAGCCATTGATGCGCAGCGATTCTACTGACGAGCTCGCACAGGGCATTACTTCGACCGCAGCGGCTGTGTCATCCACCGCGGCCACGACGGGACCTCAGTGCATTAGCGACCGTTCTCGCCCAACGCCACGTCTATCGATAAACATCTGCACGAAGTCATCGACGTTCATCGGTCGTGCAAACAAGTATCCCTGCGCCGAATCGCACCCAAGGTGCTGCATCCACGTCTGCTGCGCCTGCGTCTCGATCCCTTCCGCCGTGATATTGATGCCAAGCGAGCGTGCCATGTCGATAACCGCCTTGACGATCGTCAGCGTGCGCGCATCACGCATACATTCGACGGTAAAGCTGCGATCGATTTTGAGCCGGTGAATTGGCAAATCGCGTAGGTGCGCAAGGCTCGAGAACCCAACCCCGAAGTCGTCAAGTGCGATTCTGACGCCGGCGTTGCGCATCCGCACCAGGTTTTCACGCGACACGGCCGACGTATCGAGCAATCCCGTTTCCGTGACTTCGACCTCGATATCGTTCGGCGGCACGTCGTGTTCGTTCAGGATGTTCAGCAAGCCTTCGACGCAGCCAAGCTGACGCAGTTGAACGCCAGCCATGTTGATCGATAGCGGCGGAATATCGAGACCCTGCATGCGCCAGTCACGGCGTGCCCGACACGCTTCATGGATCACCCA
>DATEOP010000360.1:0-5257 GCA_035274065.1 Burkholderiaceae bacterium | reverse complement strand
CGATGCCGGCACGCATTTCGATCCCCAACTTGCACGGCGATTCATTGACTGGCTGCGAGAAGAGCTGGCAAAGGCCAATGACTTCGTGGATTTGCTGGATGCTGAAGCCTCCGACCACGAGTACATCCAAGTGCGTAAGCGGCTCAGTCAGTTGATCCGTGAAGCCGCGTGAGGATTCGCTACGCCTGCAACAGCCGCTACAGCGAAAGCCGCTGCTTTACGAGCGCGGAAATCTTGCCGAGATCCGCCCGGCCGGCAAGTCGAGGTTTCAGTAGCGCCATCACCTTGCCCATCGCCTGCGGACCGGTAGCGGCGGATTCGCTGATTGCCGCATCGATCGCGGCGCCGACCTCCGCCTCCGAAAGTTGCTGCGGTAAATAAGCAGTGAGCAACAATTTCTCGGCCCGCTCCTTGTCCGCCAGTTCCGCGCGGCCGGCTTTTTCAAATTGCTCGATTGAATCATTGCGCTGCTTAATCAACTTCTCGATGATGCCAATGACTGCGGCGTCATCAACTATGACGCGCTCGTCGACTTCTTTCTGTTTGATCGCTGCCAGCAGTAAGCGAATCGCGCCGAGCCGCTCGCTCTGCTTCGCGCGCATTGCGCTTTTCATGTCTTCCGTGATGCGATCTTTCAAAGATGTCGACATCGAGGCTCCAGAAAACAAAAGCGCGCCAAGGCGCGCCATTCAGTAGACCGCTGACCTTGTAAGAGGCCAGTAAAGCTGTCAGTAAAGCTTCTTGGGCAGCATCTGCCCGCGCAGGCGCTTGAAATGGCGCTTAATGGCTGCGGAGCGTTTACGCTTGCGCTCCGCCGTTGGTTTTTCGTAGAACTCGCGCGCCCGCAATTCGGTCAACAAGCCGCTTTTCTCGATCGTGCGCTTGAAGCGGCGCAAAGCCACTTCAAATGGCTCGTTTTCCTTAAGGCGAATGGTGGGCATCGGTACGTTCAAAGTCCTCGGCTTGACGGTGCGCTGGCGTAGCGCGGAAAGCCGATAATTCTATCCGATAAAGTGCCAATGCAACAACTGCCTCGGTGACGGGCTCTTTACACTGCCCATATGCTGATTCTGGGAATCGAAACCTCATGCGATGAAACTGGCCTTGCGCTGCTCGACAGCGAACAGGGCATGCTCGCGCAACAACTGCATTCGCAAGTGGAAATGCATGTCGCCTATGGCGGCGTGGTACCGGAACTGGCATCTCGCGACCATATCCGACGCGTTTTGCCGCTGCTGGATAGTGTGTTGCAGCACGCCGAGCGTGCAGCAGCACAGATCGATGCCATCGCGGTTACCGCCGGACCCGGCTTGGCCGGCGCGCTTCTGGTGGGCGTGAGCATCGGGCACGCCTTGGGTTACGCGCTGCAGCGGCCGGTTTATCAAGTGCACCACATGGAAGGTCACTTGCTCTCACCGTTGTTGTCGCAGCCGAGACCTACGTTCCCGTTTGTTGCGCTGCTGGTTTCGGGCGGCCATACGCAGCTGCTGCGCGTTGGTGACTATGGCGATTACGAGCTATTAGGTGAAACGCTCGACGACGCCGCCGGAGAAGCATTCGATAAGACCGCACAACTGCTTGGGCTCGGCTACCCGGGAGGGCCGGCGGTGTCGCGCCTTGCCGAGTTCGGTGACGCCCGCGGGGTCTCGCTGCCGCGTCCGATGATTGGCAGCGGCGATCTGAACTTCAGTTTTAGCGGCTTAAAAACTGCCGTGCTGACCGCAGTGCGCGGTGCGTCGGCTGGCAACGTATGCGAGCAAGCCCGCGCGGACATTGCGCGTGCGTTCGTCGACGCCATCGTCGACGTACTTGCCCACAAGGCGATGCGCGCGCTCGATCAGACGGGTCTCCGTACGCTGGTGGTCGCCGGCGGCGTCGGCGCCAATGCACAGTTGAGAACTCGCTTAAGAACGGAGGTATCAAAGCGCGACGCTCAGGTTTTTTTTCCGCCTCCCGACTTGTGCACGGATAACGGCGCGATGATTGCGCTCGCTGGATTGGCGAGGCTCAAGCGCACACGCGCAACTGCAGAGAGTCGGCAGCCACTTGCATTCTCAGTGCACCCGCGCTGGTCGCTGGCAGAAGCAATTCGGTCCTAGCGACGCCCAGCCACCGCGCGATCGCGCGGCTGACCAAAGCGGCGCTCAGTCCCCGCAAGCAAGTGACGAATATTTATCTTGTGGCGATAGACCGTGAATCCGGCAATGACGACAAGAGCGACGAAGCGCGCGTCAAAACCCCATCCAAAGGCGGAGTAGAAAGGCGCGAAAACGGCGGCCGCGATTGACGCCAGCGATGAATAGCGGAAAAACACCGCGACGATCACCCACGTTGCTGCAGTTGCTAACGCCAGCCATGGATTGAGCGCGATAATGACGCCCGCTGCGGTCGCGATTCCCTTGCCGCCGCGAAAGCGAAGAAAAAGCGGATACATATGGCCCAGTACGACGGCAATCGCCACCAGTGCAACGCCGGCGTCGCCGATGCCGTAGCGCGGGCCGAAACGCAGCGCGAGCCACACGGCGAACCACCCTTTAAGGCCGTCGCCAAGCAGCGTTAGCGCGGCGGCCACTTTGTTCCCCGAGCGCAGAACGTTGGTCGCGCCCGGGTTCCGAGATCCATAGGTGCGCGGATCGGCCAACCCGAGTGCGCGGCTGACAAGGACGGCAAAGGGAACCGATCCAATCAGATAGGCGGCACAAACCGCCAAGACCGGGTTGATCCAGTACATGACTCAGTCTAGCCGCGCGGATGATGCTGCGCGTGCAGGGACTTCAATCGTGCGCGCGCGACGTGCGTATAGATCTGCGTCGTCGAAATATCCGCATGGCCAAGTAGCAGCTGCACCACACGCAAATCGGCACCGTGGTTCAGCAGATGCGTCGCGAACGCATGGCGAAGCCCGTGTGGTGACAGTGGAGCGTCAATAGCGGCACGAGCGGCATAGCGCTTGATCAGTAACCAAAACATCTGCCGTGTCATCGAACTCGCGCGCTGCGTGACGAACAGCGCATCGGCCACGCGACGGCGCAGCAGCAAGGTTCGCGCTTCTTTCAGATAGCGCTCCACCCAGTTCCGCGCTTCTGCGCCGAGCGGAACGATGCGTTCTTTGCCGCCCTTACCGAAGACTCGCACCAGGCCTTCCTGCAACGACAGCTGGGACAACGTCAATCCGACAAGCTCGGAAACACGCAGACCCGTTGCGTATAGAAGTTCCAGCATCGCTCGATCGCGAACGCCCAGCGGCGTGTCCGTATCCGGAGCGCGCAGCAACGCCTCTACCTGCTCTTCCGACAGCGATTTGGGAAATCTTGGAGGGCGCGTCGCACTCTTCAATCGCAGCGTCGGATCGTGCCTCACATGCCGCTCGCGTATCGCCCAACGATAAAAGCGCCGCAGCACTGCAAGCCGGCGGTTGGCGGTCGAAGCGAGCGTTGACGCATGCTTGTCCGCAAAGTATTGCGCCAGATCTGCTTCAGACGCGGCGGCCAGTGTGATGCCGCGCGAGCGCAGCCAATCCGACAGCCCAGTGAGATCGCGGCGATAAGCAGCCAGTGTGTTTAACGCCAGCCCGTCTTCGAGCCACACGGCGTCGGCGAATACGTCGATCAGAGCATCGGAGGTTGTGCTTAAGTCCGCCGCGTGACTGGACGCGGGCGAGGGTTTCTGGGCAGCTGGCCGTCGCCCGGATTCAGGATGCTTGGCGCGACGCGACTTGCGATGCGCTGCGGTGCTCACGTCAACCGTAATTCACTGCCCGCTTCGTGCAACAACAGCCAGCGCTTGATCGCTTCGTAGGCACCCCCACGATGATGTGCAAACCCGCCTATTCCTGATGCGGCGACGACACGGTGGCAAGGAATTGCAAGTGGCAGGCGATTATCTCCGCACGCTTGACCGACTGCACGCGCCTCCGCACTCAATCGGCGAGCCAGTTCACCGTAGGTGGCCGTCGAGCCGGTCGGAATGCGGGCGATCTGCTCCCACACACGGCGTTGAAATTCAGTTCCTTTAATCGCAAGCGGCAAGTCGATCGGCGCTGAGCTATCGATGCAGTAGGCCAGGAGTTGATCGACGACGCGTTGCGCCAATGCGTTGGTGGCCGCTTTGGGACGAAATTCACCCTGCAGAAAACAGATCTCTGCGACCTGCGACTCATTCGTGCGAACGCCGATAAAGCCAAACGGCAGCCCGGCAATGGCATCGAACCTTTCGGTGGCGTCTGATGGCTTACGCAATGGTGAAGCGAGTGCGGTTGACATCACTCAGGCGCCCAACATTCCCTTCTTAAGTGTTTCATCGGCAGGCTTCTCGCCGAGCCAGATGCGCAACACGGCGGCAAAAAAATCGGCACCAGGAATCGCGTCGCCGCGCGGCTGTCCGTTGACGCTGATGCGCGTACCCCCGTCGGGCGTGTAGTCGAAGTCAATTGCGTCGCCCTTTTTCGCTTCCCCGATGGACTTCAACGTCGTCGTAAGCGAATCGATCTGAGACTTCAGCGCCGCCAGCTGCGTTTCACTCAGGTTGTTTTTTAAGCCGTCGTTGAACGAATCGATAAAGCTGCCGGCATCGACGTCGCGCAGCATTCGCAGCGAAACACGCCGCGGCCCTTTGTCGCTGATCAGCGTCGCAGCGTTCGTGCCCTTTTGCGGCACGTACAGGCCGGCGACGTACACCTTGAAGATCGCGCGCCTGCGTAAGCCCACGCCGTTCAAATTCAACGTTTGACCGCCGACCTGCACGGTGGGCTCGAACTTTTGTCCTTCGACCTCCACCGGTTGTGCGGTCACCGATAGCGCGGCCAAACCCAGTAGACCACTGAAAAGCAGGTTCGCACGCTGCGTGTTTGTCATCGCTGTCTCCCGTCTCTCATTTTCTTCTCCGCATCTCAAGCCGCCGCTTTATTCAATCCTTTCGGCAACGGAAATACAACCTTCTCCTGCACGCCTTCAAGCGGACGCACGGTTTGAGCACCGAGCTGCCTCAGCCGCTCGGTCAACGCAATGACAAGGACCTCGGGTGCCGACGCCCCGGCGGTCACCCCCACCCTGCGACGTCCAGCCAGCCAGGTTGGGTCGAGGTGCTCCGCGTTGTCGACCAGATAGGCGGGCACGCCGAACCGCTGTGCGACTTCGCGCAGCCGATTCGAATTGGAGCTGTTCTCGCTGCCGACGACAATCACGACATCGACTTGCGGCGCCATGAACTTGACCGCATCCTGTCGGTTCTGCGTCGCGTAGCAAATGTCGGCTTTTTT
>DATEOP010000359.1:0-23904 GCA_035274065.1 Burkholderiaceae bacterium | reverse complement strand
CGATCACCGCAAGCGCGATGTTCAGATCAAGCCGGCCAATTGCGAGCAGCAGCGCTCCCAAAATGACCAGCAAGGTTCCGGGAATCCATAGTGTCAGCGCATTCATCGCTGCCTCGCTTACTGGTACAGCGTGCCGGTGTTGATCACAGGCTGCGTATCGTTCTCCGAACAGAGCACGACCAGAAGGTTTGACACCATCGCGGCCCGACGCTCGGAATCGAGGTCGACAATGCCGCGCTCGGACAAACCATTGAGCGCCATCTCCACCATGCTGACCGCTCCGTGAACTATCTTGCTGCGCGCGGCAATGATCGCCTCGGCCTGCTGTCGTCTCAGCATCACCTGGGCGATCTCCGGCGCGTAGGCGAGGTGCGTGAGCTTGGCATCCTCGACGACGATGCCCGCCGGCTCTAGCCGGTCTGCCAGCTCGCGAATTAACGCCGAAGTGATTTTGGCCTGGCTCGCGCGCAGCGTCGGTTCGTCGCTGCCCTCATGCTCGCCTTCGTCGTACGCATAACTTGACGCGAGATGCCGGACCGACGTCTCTGCCTGCACCCGGACGTAGGCGTCATAGTCCTCCACGTCAAACACCGCCTGCGCGGTGTTGCGCACCCTCCAAACGATCGCTGCAGCGATTTCGATCGGGTTGCCGCGCTTATCGTTGACTTTGAGCCGCTCGCCGTTCAGGTTGTGCGCGCGCAGGCTGATCTTCTGCTTTCGGTAAAACGGATTGGCCCAGCGCAATCCTTCGGAACGGTCGGTTCCAACATATTCTCCGAACAGCAACAGGATCGCAGCTTCGTTCGGCTGCAGCATGTAAAGCCCGGCGAGCACAAGCGCACCAGAAACAATAAGCAGCACGCCTATTGCGAGGGATGTGAGCCCCATCGGCCGCACGACCAAGTAAATGCCGGCCAGTACTGAGACGATTCCGATTGCAGCCCACACGTAGCCGCTTCCGCTCGTCCTCTCGATCTCTTTTGTGATCGGCGCGTTTTGCATGCCCTTCCTCCATTATCAAAGTGATATCACTTTGATAGAAGAGGATGAGCCCGTCAAGTCAACCCGACGGATGGTCGGTGTCGCGGCAGGTTCGCGGCGTCTGTTACTAGTTGGCCTTGGTGGCGCGGCGGTCTCGGACTGCCTTTGCCAGCGAATCAAGGACATCCACCGTATCGTCCCATCCGATACACGCATCGGTAATCGACTGCCCGTAACTGAGAGGTTTGCCGGCGACAAGATCCTGCCTGCCCGCAAACAGGTGACTTTCGATCATTACGCCGATGATGCGCGTCTCGCCGGCTGCCAGCTGGTGTCCGATGTTGTCGCACACCTTGATTTGATTGGCGTGATCCTTCTGACTGTTCGCATGACTTGCGTCGATCATCAATCGCTCGGGCAAGCCGGAGGCGCGTAGCTCGGTGCAGGCGGACGCAACGCTCGCCGCGTCGAAGTTGGGCTTCCTCCCGCCGCGCAAAATGATGTGGCAATCGTCGTTGCCTTTGGTTGACACGATCGCGGAATGGCCGCCCTTCGTGACCGAAAGAAAATGATGCGGCTGCTGCGCGGCCTTGATCGCGTCGGTTGCAATCTTGATATTGCCATCGGTGCCGTTCTTGAACCCCACCGGACACGACAACCCGGATGCGAGCTCGCGATGCACCTGACTTTCGGTCGTACGTGCGCCGATCGCGCCCCAGGAGACAAAGTCAGCGATGTACTGCGGAGTGATCATGTCAAGGAACTCACTGCCCGCGGGCATTCCGGCGACATTGATTCCCATTAACAGCTCGCGCGCCACACGCAATCCGTGGTTGATACGAAAGCTGCCATCGAGATCGGGATCGTTGATCAACCCTTTCCAGCCCACTGTGGTGCGCGGTTTCTCGAAGTAGACGCGCATGACGATTTCCAGCTCCGATTTGAGCCGCTCGCGCTCGGCCTTCAGCCGGCGCGCGTAGTCAAGCGCTGCTTGCGGATCGTGGATCGAGCATGGGCCGATCACGACCACGATGCGATCATCCTCGCCGTGCAAGATGCGATGAATCGATTCGCGCGCTTCGAATACGGTCAACGAAGTCTTCTCGTCGCACGGATACTCGCGCAACAGGTGCGACGGCGGCGCGAGCTCCTTGATCTCCTTGATCCGCAGGTCATCGGTCATGTAGCGCATTGCTAGGGCCTCTCTAGATCCGTCCATCGTGCTCTTCTGAATATCGGCTAGCAAAAAAAAACCGCCAGGTCAGCCTGGCGGTTTTGGGTCGATTCGGTGTGTTCTACGCGCGCCGTTCGACTCGTTCCGCCAGTGGCCGGAAAAAGCCGTAAAAGTAAAAGTAGAAGCTGTACGCAGAAACAAACATGTACGCAAGATACCCGAGCTTTGGGCCCGGCCGCAAGTCAAACATCTGCCCGAATAACCCATAAATAGCGGGTGACCTGCCAGAAGACGGGCGCCGCGAACATCAGAGCGTCAAGCCGCTCGAGCACGCCGCGCGTCAGCACCAGCTCTGAATCCCATTGTCTTGCTCCGAGACTGCGCTTGACCAGCGACAAGACGACCGTGCCCATGAATCCGCTGACGACGATCAGCGCGGACATCAAAGACGCGTGCCACCACAGAAATGGTGTCATTGACCACAACGCTGTGCCGATCAGGACGCCCGCCAGCCCTCCGGCCAGCGCACCCTTCGCCGTCTTGTTCATATTGACGATCAGTGGAGTACCGCCCAGCAACGTGCTGGCGATTATCTGCAGCAGATCCGTCAGGAAAAGTATCAGCAGAAAAAACAACAACAGCAGCGGACCACGATCTTCATAGCCACGTATCGGTAGCGTGGCAATCGCCGGGGCGTGGCTGACGCAATAGACGCTGACCATCAGACCCCATTGAACCTTGGCGACTCTCTGCAGGTATAGCTCTGTGTCCTGCTTGATCGCCATCACGACCGGCATCAACAGAAACACATAAACCGGAATGAATACAGCGAACAAATTGGCGCGCCCGAATCCCAGTAACAAGTACTGCGCCGGAATCACCAGATAGAACGCGACCACCAGCGCCCAGTGATCGGACGGTTTAATCGGTGTCAGCGATACGAACTCACGCAACGCGAAAAACGACGCGAGCGCGAAGACGACGAGCAGTGCGTTCGGTCCGATGACGAAGGCAACGGTGAAGAGGGCGAGCACCGACCAGGATGAACGTACGCGCGAGTTGACGACGGCGAGTCGCGCAAGCCGCATCGTGTCCATCGTGCGGGATGCAACCCACTGTCCGGCGCCGGTTGCCACAAGCGACAGAATCGCAAGCGCGCAGAAAATAGCCAGAAACGTCTCGTTAAGCGTCAGACCCATTTGGAACTAGCCCGATAGCTGCGTAACAGCGTTGCGGGCGCGGCGCAAAAATTCATCCTTGTCTTCGCCAACGGTGAGCTTCATCGCGCTCCCGAAGCGCACGGTGCAGATGATCGGTACCGGCAACAACGCGCCTTTCGGCATGCTTCGATGCAAGTTCTCGATATAGACCGGGATCAGCTCAACGGCGGGAAACGCAGTTGCAAGGTGATACAAGCCCGATTTGAATTCTCCGGGAAGTGGCTGCGCCGAGCGCGTTCCTTCGGGGAAGATGATCAACGAAAAACCATGTTCGAGAGCGTCGCGCAAGGGTTCGAGCGGATCGGCGTCGGGATCGGTGCGGCTGCGGTCGATCATCACAACGTTCAGATCGTTCTTGGCAATTGTGCCGCGAATGCCGGGCTTGTCCCAATAGTCACGTGCGGCAACCGGCCGCGTGTTGGCACGAAGTGCACTGGGCAGCGCGGCCCATAGGACGATAGTGTCCATATGGCTCGTGTGATTGGCAAAATAAATGCGCTGTGCAGCGGTCGGCGCCGAACCCATCCAGCGCGGATACGCGCCAACGAGCAGGCGCACCAGCCAAACAATCGGCGGCAGCAGTTTCACGTCAGAACGGGTGTTGATGCAGTGTGGCGAGACAGCTGATTATCAGCGAGCGAACAACTTGAGCAAAGCGCGGCGAAATCGGGCAGAGTCCACCCATCGAACGTTACTTCAACGACTCGATGGAAATCCTTCGAGATCACTATGACCAGGATTCACCTTTGTCGAAACTCCACAACGCGCCCCGGTAGCTAACAGTCGAGGTAAAAAATGAGACGTCATCTGTGTGTCCTCTCTGTCGTCGCGATTGTCTTGGCCGGCTGCGCCACTTTCAGCAGTTCCGATAAGGAGCAATTGACGGCGCAAGTGACCGCTGCCGAAGTAGCGTTCGCAAAAACGATGGCGGATCGGAATTTTGCGGGGTTTTCCGACTTTGTTTCCGAAGAGGCGGTGTTCAGCAATGCAGGCAAATCTGTTCGCGGCAGGGGAGCGATCGCCGCTGATTGGAAGAAATTTTATGAAGGGCCGCGCGCGCCTTTTTCCTGGAAGCCCGACTTAGTGGAGGTCTTACCGTCGGGCACGCTGGCTTATTCGACGGGCCCGGTAGCGAACCCGGAAGGCGTTGTGTTCGCCAGATTCCACTCTACATGGCGGCTTGAAGCGCCGGGAATCTGGCGCGTCGTATTCGATAGCGGCTCGCTAGTGTGCAACTGCCCAAAACCGGAGCCAAAGCAATAGCTCGCGCTCAGGCAGTACCGCCGATTGTGAGTCCTTCGATACGCAACGTCGGTTGTCCAACGCCGACTGGCACGCTTTGTCCGTCCTTGCCGCACGTGCCAATGCCAGGGTCGAGGGCCATGTCATTGCCGATCATCGTGACCTGCGTCAACGCATCGGGGCCGTTACCAATCAATGTCGCGCCCTTGATCGGGCGAGTGACTTTGCCGTTCTCGATCATGTACGCCTCGGCCATGCTGAACACGAACTTGCCGTTGGTGATGTCAACCTGGCCGCCGCCGAAATTCGTCGCGTAAATACCTTTAGCGACCGAGCGCACGATTTCATCCGGATCCCTGTCGCCGGCGAGCATGTAGGTGTTCGTCATGCGCGGCATCGGTAGATGTGCAAACGACTCACGCCGTCCGTTACCGGTCGGTGCAACGTTCATCAACCGTGCATTCAACGAATCCTGGATGTATCCACGCAGAATCCCATCCTCGATCATCACGGTGCGCTGTGTCGCGTTGCCCTCGTCGTCGATGCTCAAGGATCCGCGGCGGTTCGCGATCGTGCCGTCATCGATGACGGTGACACCCTTTGACGCGACGCGCTGTCCGACTTTTCCGGCGAAAGCGCTCGAGCCTTTACGGTTGAAGTCGCCTTCAAGTCCGTGTCCGACGGCTTCGTGCAACAAAATTCCGGGCCAGCCGGGGCCGAGAACCACAGGCATGATGCCCGCTGGCGCTGGGTCTGCAACGAGGTTGATCAACGCCTGATCGACGGCGCGATCGGCATACTCGGCAAGATGCTCGTCGGTGAAATACGAAAGATCGTGCCGGCCCCCGCCGCCGTAATGCCCTTGCTCGCGTTTGCCGTCCTGCTCGACGATCACATTGACGGACACGCGCACCAGCGGTCTAACGTCGGCGCCCAGTACGCCATCGCTACGGGCAACCAGGATCACATCGTAGTCCGCACCGACGCTTGCCATCACCTGTTTGACGCGCGGATCGCGCGCGCGCGCCAGTTGCTCGATCGTCTCGAGCATCCTTACTTTTGATGCCGCGTCGAGCGACGCAACTGGGTCGCCGTCGGTATACCGGGCCGACTGCGGGCGCACGCCGACCGTCGGCGCGACTTTTACGCGGCCTGCCCCATGGCGGGCGATCGATCGCGCCGACATCGCAGCCTCGGTCAGGGATGCGAGCGAAATGTCGTCCGAATACGCAAAGGCCGTCTTGTCGCCAACGATCGCGCGTACGCCAACCCCTTGTTCGATATCGAAACTGCCGCTTTTGACGATGCCTTCTTCAAGCGAAAACGATTCACTGCGCGAATACTGAAAGTAAAGGTCGGCGTAATCAGTGCGGTGTTCAAAAATCGTGGCTAATACGCGCTGCAGCTGCGCCTCGTCCAAATCGAACGGGTCGAGCAGCAACTGCTTGGCAGTGGCAAGGCGGGCGAGGGCGGGATCGGAGATTTTCATGAACGTTGCACTGCAGAATCGGCAATTGTACGGGCGTCAGTTCAGTACCCGGTGCTCCAGGGCGGGCAAAGACGACCGTGAATCGGCGATCAATTGTGGGTCAATATCGCCGAAGACAACCCCTTCGCCGTCAGCTCGCGCTGCAACAACCGTGCCCCATGGGTCGATCAACATCGTGTGGCCGTAGGTCGAACGACCATTCTGATGCCGTCCGCCCTGCGCCGGTGCGAGCACGTATGCGAGGTTCTCTATTGCGCGAGCGCGCAGCAATATTTCCCAGTGCGCGCGCCCGGTAGTGGCAGTAAACGCGGAAGGGACGATGATCAAATCCGGTCGCGGCATCGCGCGGTATAGCTCCGGGAAGCGCAGGTCGTAGCAAATTGACAGGCCGACGCGAAGCCGGATTCCGTCCTCGGTAGCTAGCTTGAAGCTCGCTACTTCGCTGCCGGGGACGATCGTCGCCGCTTCGTCGTAGCTCTCTTTGCCCTTGTTAAAGCGGAAAAGGTGAATCTTGTCGTAACGGGCGACGCGCTCACCGGCCGGTCCGTAGACGAGCAAAGTGTTCAGCACACGATCGTCTTCCGGTGCAACCAGTGGCAGCGTACCCCCGACCAAGCAAACGCGGTGCTGACGCGCCTGATTGGCCAGAAAGTCCTGAATGGGCCCCTGACCGTCGGCCTCCCGCAAAGCGACCTTGTCGGTATCGTGCTGCCCCATCAGGCAAAAGTATTCCGGCAAACCGACGACCTGTGCGCCGCCGGCAGCCGCTTGTGCGATCAGTGCAGCCGCGGCCCGCAGGTTCTGATCGACATCGGCCGTCGAAACCATTTGCACCCCTGCAACACGTACGGTGGATTTCACCTTATCGGCTCCGCGTCCGTGCCGGGCACCGTGCCGCGGCGTTTGATGGTGGGATCGTTCCAGCTTCCCGCGATGTCGTACTCCAGAGCGAACACTTTGGACAATGGGTTACGCAGCACGTATTGCGCGACAAATGCACCCAGGCCAAGTATCGGGTTGGCCACGCCCAATGCAAGCGCCGCTGTACTCGCGTCGATCTCAGGCAAAACGACGAGATGCAATTGTTGTGTTTCATTCCGCAGGTTTATCGTGCCAGACATCAACGCGGTTGCAGTGGCGCCGATCATGCGAAAGTTACTGGTAGACATGATGCCCTGAGCAAGCGTAGCGTCCGCACGCACCGAGGTGTACGCGAAGCCTTCCGAAAATGAGCGGCCGCCGTCGATCAGCAGCGTGCGAGATAACGATTGCAAGGAGAGCACGCTGAGCAAGCGGGCGGCATTACCGGCGTCGACCTTCAGGAACCGGCCGTCGTTGATGCTCAGGGCGAGCTTGCCGGACAAAGTCGCATAGTCGAGGTCCAGCGGTGATCCCAGCCACTCGATATCGCCCTCGAGCGCGCCCTGACCCGCAGCCATCGCGCCTGGGAAACCGAGCCTTCCAAGCGTTGCACCTACATCGCGCGCATCAAACTGGAAGTTCAATTTGGTACGCCGCGCCTTGCCGGTTGCTGTCGGTGCCCAATCGCCCGTTGCAGAAAACTTCATGTCGCTATTGGTGATGTCAAAGCGTCGCACTCTCCATGCCGGTGCGCTCGCTCCGGCGTTTTGCGCAATTAGCTCCAGTCGACCAAGCTTCAAGTCGGACAGCTCGAATTGCTCAGCGGTAATGTCGAGTGCAGGCAGTTCCGTCTGCGGTAGGTTGAGCGCGTCCACGACTTCGCTCTTTCGCGCGGCAGGAATTAACAATCGCGACAGGCGGGCAGTGATCTGTTCGGGCTTCCAGGCGACATAACCGGAAACGCCATCGGAAACGATGTTCGTATTGAAGCCGCCATCGGCGGCGCGAGAGGCCCCCAACGTCACGTTGCGGAACGTTCGGCCCATTAGAACCAGCTCAGGTGTTCGTATCGCAAACAGGTCGATCGGAGCTCCAGGGGAGCCGGCAGTCGGGCCCGCCGTAGACTTTGGCGTCACTTCACCGCCGCCGAGAAAAGTCGACCAGGCTTCCACGTCGAGGCGCGGGACCGTTGCCAGCACCAGCAGTCCGGCTTCGGGCAAGTTTGCCGGCTCGTTCAGCGCGATCACGCCACGCGTGAGGCGCATCTCGCCGGCCTCACGGCGACGTTCGATGCGTACCGCCAGTACGCGGCCTGCGGCGACACGCCACTCATCATTCTCCCCAAGCGGAACGCGCTCAATCCGCAGCGGCATCGCTTCCTGAGCAGCCTTTCGCAGCGGTGCAACACCGTCGATCGCCATGCCAATCAAATCGCTCTCGACCTTGAACTCGGGCGACGGCTTCAATGTCAATGTTGCGACATAGCGCGCTTGCCCTTGTGAACGATCGAGGAGGTGTTGCACCGGCGTTACGCTAATGGCACGTCGCAATGCCGGTACGGTTGCAATGCCGGTCGCCGTGAAGATCGGTTCGCCATCCGGTCGTGTACCCGCTTCGACCTTGCTCGGGCCACCAAGAACGATTGCATTCAAAGTGGTGTTTCGCACACCCGCCTGGGTGAACTGCAGCTCCCCTGTCACGCGCGAAAACGGTGGGGCGTCGGCGAGCTGCACATCGTTATTCGCGAAGCTCAGTGTTCCGGTCACCTGACTGTCGGACGCGCGCGCGAGCGGAATCGACAGGTGCAGCTCCAGTTTGGCGTTACCGGTTGCTTCTGCGTTTGCCGTGACACCTGCCGTCCAGCGCACGACCGGACTGGTGTTGACGTAGCGCACCATGTCGGCCAATGGCCCATCTGCGACGCCACGCACATCAAGCGTCGCCTGGTGTCCAACCTCGGCAATACGTGCGACGACATTGCTCAGCCTCGCCCCGTAAGCCGAAGCACGCTGGGCAGTTACCGTCATCGCTCTTCGCTCGAGGAGGAAGTCCGCGTCTATATCTTTCAGCAGAGGCCACGCACGCGACGCCTCGTCAGAACGGTCGCCTTGCCCCAATCGAGGATGTACGTCGAGCGACGCCTCGGTCACGTGGGCGGCAATACGAAACTCCGCATCGTTGACGCCTTCGAACGGAAACCGCGCAAGATCGCCTTTAATGCGCACGCTTCCGTCGGTGACGCGGCCACTAACCAAAGCGTTCTGCAGCCAGTGAAGCGTGGTAGATCCCACGGCCAGAGGTACGTAGCGGTGAGCTGCGGGCGCGTGCAGGCGCTCGATGTGGGAGGTGACATCGATCCAGCCGGGACCGCCTTTGTCGCCGCTCGCGGCGCGATAAGTCCCAGTCACCTGGAACTCGATATCCGCGTTCGATGCCGAAGCAGAGTCAATGCGCACTTCAAAGGGGTCCGACTTCCAGCGCGCTGCTGCAGTTAACGCAGCTAGGCTGATGCGGGCTTCGGCCAACACGCCGGGCCAGACAAGCGCTGCGTCCTTCGACGCTAGCTGCATCGAGCCTGCACCATTGACGATGTCGATACTGCCGCTCAGATTTTCAAATCCGGGCACTCCGACTGCGTGCTTTGCACTCTGAGTGTCTTCCGACGCGGCAGGGTGTGCAGCGCTCGCCAATCCTTCGAATCGCGTTTTTAGTGACAGCGTTTTGAGGTCGGGCGCAGGGCCAAGCCAGCTTGCATTGACGTCGCGCAACGTGCCCGTCACCGCGTGTTTGCTGAGTGTTTCGCGCAGCTCGTGCGAAATGGGGACGTGCATTGCAAGCGATGTAAATGCCCGAATATCAACGTGGTTCGCTTGTACCTGCGTACGTGTGGGGTTCGAATCCTTGGAGTTCGTCGTGCGTACTTTGAAGTCGAGTGGCGCAATTGTCTGCTTTGAAGCCGTAACCAGCGCGAGTCGGTTGGCTTCGAATTCGTATCCGCCGGTGCCATCGTCGGTGCCCCACACCCGTTGCGTAACGCGACCCTGCAGGGAGTCGAGCGTTAGCGGATCGAGGTCATCAGCGAGCGTGATATCAACGTTCGTCAGTGCGAAGTCAGCCACCACACGCGTGATGCGCGCATGATCGAAGGTTACCCAGCTGCGCACCGCACCCTGCGCTTTCTTGATCTTCGCAGGCACATCGAACGTGAGCGCGAGCGCGGCGAGGTCGACGTAATCGACAGTACCGAATGCTTCACCTGTCCAAAGACTGAAGTCGGAAGGTCGCGCAAACGGCGCATGACTAAAGCGCGCCCGCAGATCGATCGGTCCGGCAACTGCGGAGGTCGGCTGTGCCTGCAAACCGACGATGTGCGAGCCGAAGAGCTTCTCGACCTGCAGGTTCACGTGAGCAAGCTCAAAGTCATTCGCTTTCGCCGAGTCTCGCCGATCGCTGTATCGAATGCGCGCATCGCGCACGATGACTTCTCCTTGCGAGAGAATCCAGTCAGACGCGCCCGAATCCTCGCCTTTCTGACTAGGATCAAATACGAATCCACCGACGGAGAACCTGTCGCCGGGAAGGCGCACGATGTCAAGGTCGAGGGCCTCGACACGCAAATGCGCGAAGCGCGGCTCCAACGCCACGGCAGTCAACCAGGAAACGGTCCCTTCAACCAAGGGCAGCGACAGGTCCGGTCGATCGCTACCGCTCGCAACACGAACGTCGCGCAGCACGAGATGCGGATTGACACCCTGCCAGGACGCATCGATACGTCCAATCGTCACCGGTGCCTTTAGAACGCGCGAAGCGATCTGTTCAATGCGTGGCCTCATCTGATCGACGCGAGGCATCGCGACGTAACGGACCGCGAGCAATAAAGCGCCGGAAATGAAGAACAATGCGACGAAGGCCCATGCCAGGAAGACCCAGGCCAGACGCACGCCACGGTGCACGCGTGATGTACTCGAGCTGTTAGCGCGTGCGCTGACGTCTGGCTGCTTGGTCATGGCGAGCGCGCTGCGGGCGCCGCTACGTAAAATGAACGATCGATAGGAGCGAAAGCCGCAGTCACCTTATCACAGCGGGCTGGTGATACGACCGCATGAATCAGTGAAAGATTCCCTCACGATCAGCCCGAAATTCGTCGGACCGAGCGATTGGCGTGGATCCCGCGCGTCGGTGGTGGACTTGCCTGCGTTGTCGCACTACGTGCAGCGTGCACTGCAGGCGGAATCACAGCAGAACCCCTCCGGGGACGGCCCCGTGATGCAGGTGCTTGAGCAATGGGCTGACAGTGAGTGGACCGCAGCACGGCTCAGCGAGTTGCTGCAATCGTTTCTGCTTCAACAAACCGGTGATGACACGCAGCGGCTCACGGTGGCGCTGCGCAGGCTGCGCAGGCGCGTGCTGCTGACGTTGATCGCTCGCGATGCGACCGGCCGCGCCGACCTGGCGGAAGTCGTCGCAACCATGACCTGGTTAGCCGAATTGACGGTGCAATCGGCCGTGGCGGCGATGGCTCGCGAATTAGCGACTCGCCATGGAGTGCCAACGGGGGCCGACGGCGTGCCACAGGATCTGCTCGTCGTCGGCATGGGAAAGCTAGGGGGTCGCGAGCTGAATGTTTCGTCTGATATCGATCTGATCTTCGTTTACGACGAAGACGGAGAGACCAACCCCGCGAACACCCGCCACCGCATCAGCAACCACGAATTCTTTGCGCAACTCGGACGGCGCGTCATTGCGGTTATCAACGATGTAACGGCTGATGGCTTCGTCTTTCGCGTCGATATGCGCTTAAGGCCCAACGGCGCCGCAGGACCGATTGCGGTGTCCAATGCGATGCTTGAGGAATACCTGATGGCGCAGGGCCGCGAGTGGGAGCGTTTCGCGTGGCTCAAGGGCCGGATCGTCTCGTCACCCGTATTCGCCTCGGCGTCGCAGTTCGAGGCGCAGTGTGCTGCTCTCGATGCGGTTGTGAGGCCTTTCGTATTTCGCAAATACCTCGACTTTGGGGCAATCGCGGCGCTGCGCGAGCTACACAAGCTGATACGAACGGAAGCTGTGCGCCGCTCGACCGAGCGCCCTGGCCGTGAGGACCGTGCTGACGACATCAAAATCGGGCGTGGCGGAATTCGCGAGCTCGAATTTATCGCGCAGACATTTCAGATCGTGCGTGGCGGCCGCGAGCCAAAACTGCGATCAAAGTCAACGCTGCAGACACTGACAGCACTCTCGGAGCTCGGCGTTCTGCCCGCAATGACGTGCGAGCTTCTGGCCCATAGCTATACCTTCCTGCGCAACTTTGAACATGCACTGCAGTATGTGGATGACGCGCAAACGCATCGGGTGCCTGCCGACGGAGAAGCGCGCGAGCGAGTCGCACGTTTACTCGGAGCGACCAGCGTTAGCGCGATGATCGCTGAGTATCGAGCGGTGCAGCAGTTGGTGGCGGAAGTATTCGACGGCGTATTTGCAGAGCCGGTTGTTGACAGCAACGAAATTTCACTTACTTCTGCAAACGCAGGCGTGTCCGACGACACGGCGTTGATCGAGGACCTGCGAGCACGCGGATTTTCGGATGCAGTCGCTACGGCGCAGCGTTTGCGCGCCGTACTCGACTCGCGGCGCATCCAGTCCACCTCGGGTTTTGCACGCGCCGGTGTCGAGCGGTTGCTGCGCCGTGCTGTTCAAACTGCGATCGAAAGCGCGGAAGAAGGCGGTGCTGCGCACGATATCGGCCCGGATGAGCACTTCGCACGTTTTGCACTGCTGGCCGATGTCATTGTGGGACGCAACACGTACGTCGCACTCCTCAATCAGTTTCCACAGGCGTTCGACAAGGTGATGCGAATGCTTGCGGCGAGCCGCTGGGCGACCGATTACCTGGTGCGGCACCCGATTCTGCTCGACGAACTGCTCGATCAGCGCTTACTCGATCGGGATCCCGACTGGCCGTCGTGGTCCGCCGCCGTGCGGCAGCAGCTGGCCGAGGCCGATGGCGATCAGGAGCGGCAGATGAATCTGCTGCGCGATGCGCATCACGCGCAGATTTTCCGGCTGCTGGTGGCGGACCTCGATGCGCGCCTGACAGTCGAGCGGCTCGCCGATCATCTGTCTGCCCTGGCTGATTCGACGCTTGCGCTCGCCATCGATTACGCATGGCGCTCGTTGGCGCGGCGACATCGCGATGAACCTCGCTTCGCTGTGATCGGCTACGGAAAACTCGGCGGCAAGGAACTCGGCTATGAATCCGATCTTGACCTGATTTTTCTATACGACGACGAGGATCCTGCAGCCGCCGAGGCTTACTCGCTGCTCGCGCGGCGTCTGATGACGTGGCTTACCGCGCAGACGTCGTCGGGCAAGCTGTTTGAAATCGATCTTCGGCTACGGCCGGACGGTAATGCCGGTTTGATCGTTTCTTCGTTTGTGGCGTTTTCACGCTATCAGCGTAACGAGGGTGGCCATGGCGCGTGGCCGTGGGAGCATCAAGCGCTCACCCGCGCACGCTACTCGGCCGGCGATGGGGACATCGGCGAGCGTTTCGAAGCGGAGCGGCGTCTGATCCTGATGCAGCATCGCGACACGGCAAAACTTCGTACCGATGTAATTGAAATGCGCATGCGAATGCTCGAAGGCCATCCGAACCCAACGACGTTATTCGACGTCAAACATGACCGCGGCGGCATGATTGACGTCGAGTTCATCGTGCAATTTTTGGTGCTCGCCCATGCGCACGAGCATCCCGAGCTGGTACGCAACGCCGGCAATATCGCGCTGCTTCAAATAGCAGCAGAACTGAAGCTGATCGACGCGGCGCTCGCGCGCGAAGCGGCCGACTCCTATCGAACTTTCCGCAGCATCCAGCACCGGCTGCGACTCAACGGTGCGCAACGTGCGCGCGTCGCACGCAGCGTGGTCGACCGTGAAGCGGCCGTTGTTACCCGACTTTGGAGTTCGGTCTTTAAGTCGACGCAGGAAGCAGCCGCAACAATGTAAAGACCAGCATTCCGAGTGCCATCGCAGCGATCATGCTGCGCGTTGTCACCGCGATGATCGCCGCAGCAAGACCGGCGGCGAGCTTTGGATTGCTGATCGACAAATCGAAGCCAGCCGGCGTTAGGAAAAGTTCCGGGGTAATGAGCGCGACCAGAGCGCACACCGGCGCGTAGCGCAACCCATGCTGCACCCTTTCCGGCAGAGGAAAGTAATCTCCGAGCATCAGGAAGCTCGAGCGCATCAGGATCGTGACAATTGTGAGTCCGATGATCACAAGCCAGATTTCGAGGCTGCTCAAGTCGTTCCTCCCGGCTCTGTGCTGTTGCGCTCGATCAGGATTTCGGCGGCCATCGCCGCTGCGATGCCGGCAACAACGGCGACCAGCAACCCGAGCTTCAAAGGTAATCCTGCTGCCGCCACCGCGATAACGCCCGCAGTAACAGCGCCGACGAGCGCCGGTCTGCCAGCAATCAACGGCAGTGTCAGCGCAATCAGTGCCAGGATCGCCGTAAATTCCAGGCCCCATTGAGCCGGCACCCCCGCCGCCAGCGCGATGCCGATGATTGACATCGCCTGCCACACAGTCCAACTACCCGCGCTCATGCCGAGAAAAAACCACACCTGTTCGGTAGTGCCTCGCTGGTCCTGCGGAGTGTCCGCGAATCGCGATAGAAACATCGCGAAGCTGATGTCGACCATGAAGTAACTCAGCAGCCATCGTCGGGCAATCGAAAACCGGCGAAAAAACGGATGTAGCCCGGCCGAGAAGATGACGAACCGGAGATTGACGACCACAGCGGTCAGCAGCACGACCCACAGCGGAGCGTCGGCTGCAATCAGCGGCAGCGATGCGAGCTGCACTGTGCCCGAGAACACTAGCAGCGTCATCGCGATCGCTTGGGAGGTCGTCAGGCCCACCTTGACCATCGCGACGCCGGTGACCAGCCCCCAGATTCCGGTACCGATCAGTAGCGGCGCAACGGTGCGAACGCCGCGTGAAAACCCTTCTCGCCGTACTCGCGCGAGCTCCGGACGCGAGCCGAACAATGCCTTCATTGCTGAGGATTATAAGAAGCAGCGGTTCGCTAGAATGCCCAACTGCCAGTACAGCTGCGCATGGCGGGAATTCTGGGAGATACGCAATGTCGATGTCCGACCGCGACGGATTGATCTGGTACGACGGCACGCTGGTGCAGTGGCGCGATGCGACGACGCACGTGCTGACGCACTCGCTGCACTACGGGCTTGCGGTGTTCGAAGGCGTACGCGCCTATAGCACGCCGTCCGGGCCGGCAATTTTCCGTCTGAAGGAGCACACGGAGCGCATGTTCAATTCGGCCAAGATCTTCATGATGAAGATCCCGTTCACGCCCGAGCAGCTATTCGAGGCGCAACGCGAAGTCGTGCGCGCCAACAAGCTGGAATCCTGCTATCTGCGGCCGCTGGTTTTTTACGGCTCCGAGAAGCTCGGCGTCAGCCCCAAGGGCAACAAGGTGCATGTGTCGATCGCTGCGTGGCCATGGGGCGCTTATCTCGGAGAGGAAGGTCTAGAGAAAGGTATTCGCGTCAAGACATCGTCGTTCCAGCGGCATCACATCAACGTATCGATGGTTCGCAGCAAGACCGCGGGTCACTACGTGAACTCGATTCTTGCCAACATGGAAGCACTCAACGACGGGTATGACGAAGCTTTGCTACTCGACACCCAGGGGTTCGTAGCCGAAGGCGCTGGCGAAAACCTGTTCATCATCAAAGACGGTCAGGTGTTCGAGCCCGAGATGGTGTCGGGTTTAACGGGTATTACACGTGCGACCGTGCTCGAACTGGCACGTGATCTCGGCTACCCGGTGACTCAAAAGCCGATGACGCGTGATGATGTGTATCTGGCCGACGAGGCATTCTTTAGTGGTACGGCTGCCGAAATCACCCCGATCCGCGAGCTCGACGGTCGCACATTGGGCGCTGGCAAGCGCGGACCCATCACCGAAAAAATCCAGACGCTATTTTTCGACGTGGTCAACGGCCGCGCTCCGAAATACAAGCACTGGCTCACTCCCGTCAATGAAGGCAGTGCCAATGAGCGCGACGCAAGAAGATCCAATCGTCCAGTTACAGTCCAGTGATCTGCCGGCGTTTTGCCCGAACCCCGCCATGCCTGTATGGAACCATCATCCGCGGGTGTTCCTTGACGTCACCAAGACTGGCAAGGCGATGTGTCCATACTGCGGAACGGTGTATGTGTTGAAGGCAGGCGAAATCATCAAGGATCACTGAGGCGCGACGAGGATTGCCGGCGATGCGTGTAGCGAAACCTGTCTTGCTGTCATCGCCGGAAGAGTGCGAGCAAGCATTTTATGAAGCGCTCGAAGCAGGCGACAGTGAGGCCGTCGTCGATCTCTGGCTCGAAGACGACGACGTCGTCTGCATCCACCCGGGCGGCCCGCGCTTGACCGGTTTTGCGTCGGTGCGTGCATCGTGGACTTCAATCCTTGCCAACGGACCGCTACATGCCCGTTGCACGCTCGCCAAGTCCCTCGAAACGCCTACCGTTGCATTGCATAACGTGATTGAAGAAGTCGTCGTGGGTTCGGGCGCAAAGCAGGAAGTCGTGCGCGTGCTCGCAACCAACGTCTACGTAAAGACTCCGGCTGGCTGGAAAATGGTGCTGCACCATGCGTCGTCAGCTCCGGGCGGCCCGGTTGCAGGCTCGAGTGAATCGCGCGAGTCATACGGCGTGCTGCACTGACTCCATCCCGTTGCGTATCTGTCGACGCTGCCTGAGCGATTCGCGTGCCGCTGGTCGCTAGCGCCTACCAGGCGCCCCGTTGGTTGCCGGGCGGGCATTTGCAGACAAT
Source organism: Burkholderiaceae bacterium (assembly GCA_035274065.1). Taxonomy (GTDB): domain Bacteria; phylum Pseudomonadota; class Gammaproteobacteria; order Burkholderiales; family Burkholderiaceae_F; genus JACCZX01. The sequence goes on along the minus strand of DATEOP010000359.1, from coordinate 7,080 downwards.
CGTGCCATCACTGCTGATGCATCGACCCGCGGTGCAGTACCGACGCGAACGCTGGGAAACGTATGACGACGACTTTATCGATGTCGACTTCGCATCGCCCGAGCCCTTGTCGCAAAACGCACCCGTGGTCGTCATGTTTCATGGACTCGAGGGCAGCTCGCACAGCCATTACGCACGATCCACGATGCGCTTTTTCGCTGATCGTGGATGGCGCGGGCTGGTCGTTCACTTCCGCGGATGTTCCGGAGAACCCAATCGCCTGCCGCGTGCTTATCACTCAGGAGACTCGGACGAGGGCAACTGGATCTTGCGAGCGGTACATCAACGCTGGCCCGATGCGCCGCTGTACGCCGTCGGCGTATCGCTCGGCGGCAATATGCTGGCGAAATGGGCTGGCGAGCGAGAACAAGACGCGTCGTTCGTCACCGCAGCTGCTTCGATCGGCTCACCGCTCGACCTCGCAGCTGGCGGTGCCGCGCTCGGTCGCGGATTCAACAAGATTTACACGCGGATGTTCCTCGCAACATTGAAGAGCAAGGCGCTCGCGAAGCTGCAACGGTTTCCGGACATCGCACGTGATACCGATTACATGCATAGATTGCGCTGCACCCGTAACCTGTATGAGTTTGACAATGAGTACACGGCACCGGTGCATGGCTTTCGCGACACAGAAGATTATTGGGACCGAGCGTCGGGTAAGCCGTGGCTGCGTGCAGTGCGCATTCCGTACCTCGTGCTGAACGCATGCAACGATCCGTTTGTGCCCGAGTCGAGCCTGCCGCAGCCGTCAGACGTAGCCGCTTCTGTCGAGCTTGAGCAGCCGCGTGAAGGCGGCCATATCGGCTTTGCGCGGGCCCCGTGGCCGGGCCGAATTGACTTCATTGCGCAGCGAGTGCACGATTTTTTTACTCAACGTGAACCCTCACTGCGGTAGCCGAATAGGCACGTAAACCGCTACGCTCCCCGTGTTGGCCTGGCTAAGGAGGTTGCATGGATGACATTGTTAAGGCAGCAATAGCAAAGTGGCCGAACGTGCCGGCGGTGTTCGGCTGGCTTTCACTGAGTGGACGCGGCGATTGGCGCATTAAGGACGACCCGATCGAAAACGAAGCGATCAATGAATTCATCGGCCGCAACTACATGAACGACGGCTGCGGCAACTGGTTCTTTCAGAATGGCCCGCAGCGTGTGTATGTATCTCTCGAAATCGCGCCCTGGGTTTACCGGCTCGACGAATTCAAACGGCTGGCAACACATACCGGCACTCACCCGCGCGAATTGCGGCAGGCATTTGCGGATGAAAACGGCCGCCTTTATTTTGAAACGGAACTGGGACCCGGCGTGCTGGATGATCGCGACACGCTTGCCTTCTCGGAACGGATCGTTGACGAAGATGGCGAAGTGCTCGACGACAAGGCGCTGTCCGAGTGGAGCGCCGGCCAGATCAACGCAGAACTAAAAACCGAGGGGCTGCACGTCAATCATGATCAGCACGTCCCGATCGAGCGCATCAAGTCAGCCCGCGTACCCGAAGTGCTCGGATTTATGAGAACGCCGCAGTCGTCCAAAAGAAGCTAACTGCAACTGCGAGTTAACTGCAGCCGCGAGTTAACTGCAGCCGCAAGCGTCAGTCAGAAACCGGCGACTCGACGCCGAGGATCTTGTGTAACTTGGGACTGGTGGTCGTGTACTGCAGATGCACCTTGCGATCAGGAAATACGTAGCGTGTGGCACCAAAAGCGGCAAGCGCAGCCTCATGAAAGCCCGAGAGAATCAGCTTTTTCTTGCCGGGATAGCTGTTGATGTCACCGACAGCAAAAATTCCGGGCACGTTGGTTTCGAACTTTTCGGTATCCACACGCACCTGCCGGCGATCGAGATCAAGCCCCCATTCGGCGATCGGACCAAGCCTCGGCGAAAGTCCGAAGAAGACCAGCAAGTGATCGAGCGGCACTCGGCGGGTGACACCGTCGGGCGACGTAACGCGCACTTCCGTCATCCGCCCATCGTTTTCTTCAAACCCGCTCACCTGACCGATGAGCCACTGCATCTGATGCTGGTCGCAATGCGCATGCATTTTTGCAACTGACGCCGGCGCGGCGCGAAAGCCGTCGCGACGATGTACCAGCACAACACTGGATGCTTTGCCGACAAACTCCAGTGCCCAATCCAGCGCCGAATCACCACCGCCTGCGATGACCAGCTGCTTACCGGCGAAAATAGAAGGGTCTCTGACCCGATAGTGCACTTGGGTGCCAGCGAACCGATCGACGCCCTCGACTTTGAGCGTACGCGGCTGAAACGATCCAACGCCGCCCGCCACGATGACGACCTTCGTCAGAAAGCTCGTTCCTCTACCGGTCTCGACAAAAAAGCGACCGTCTGCCTGTTTTTGTACCGTCGTGACCTCATGTCCAAGGTGAAACATCGCCCCGAACGGTTTGATCTGAGCAAGCAGGGCGTCGGTGAGCTCCTTGCCGCTGCACACCGGAATCGCTGGGATGTCGTAAATCGGCTTGTCGGGATAAAGCTCGGTGCACTGGCCTCCGACTTCCGGTAACGAATCGATTACATGCGCCTTGATTTCGAGCAGGCCGAGCTCAAACACCTGGAACAGCCCGACCGGGCCCGCGCCGACAATCACGGCGTCGGTTTCGATCGGTTGCGCAATCGAAGCGGTCGCTGCAATCAATGATTCGTTTTCGGATTTCATTGCGATTGAAAGGCCTCGTGCGTGCGCGGAATTGATGCTCTGAACCACGCTCGCGATCGATGCTCAGAATGAGTGAGCGCAAAACGCTATTGTACGGATGCGGCGCCACCGCAGCGAAGCTTCAAACTAGCGTTTTGAAACTTCCTTATTACTTTCGCGCTCGCGCTTGACCTCGGCCTGCAGATCGCGCATTCGTGCATCGATTTCGGACATCGTATAAAAGTCCCCATCGTTCGCGCGCCGTGCGAGTTCGAGCTGGTTGACCGCGGCTTGCGGTGCGCCGAGCAGCGCGTACATCTCACCAATCGACTGGTGTTGCAGTGAGCGGCGATTCAGCGCCGCATACGAACGGCCGAGTAACGCGTGGTACGCAGGCTGTGTTCGCGAGATCGCTTCCTGCCTGCGCAGAAAGGCAATCGCCGTCTCGTGTTCATTTGTCTGATTGAGCACTTCCACGTAGTGACTCACGGCCAGTGTCGACAGCGGGAAGCGCGCGGCATTATCGCTTGCCATTTTGACGGCTGCCGCACGGTCCTCAGGCGTGCGCGCCGCGGCAAGCCGCGCTTCGGCCACGACTTTGTCCAGGATCGGAGAAGGCGCCGCAGACAAGCGCCGAGCCGCTTGGGCAGCTTGCACCGCGAGATCAGGCTGGTTCAGTTTCAATGCGGCCACGGCGACTCCGTACTCTGCTCCCATTCCGGACGTGGCCGTCTGGTTTTTCAATTGACCATTGAAGTATTCCAGTGCGTCACGCCAGCCTTGGTTCGTCGTCTCCTGCAGCACGCGGAGCCGTGCCCGGATCAACTGAAAGTCCAGACTGTCCGGGCGCTGCTTCACGCGCGCATTGCGCGTGCGATTTTGCATATCTGAAATGCGCTCGACCGTCATCGGGTGAGTGCGCAGATACGCCGGTGCTGCACTTTCGTAGATGCGTGTGCCCGCTTGCAGTCGGCCGAAAAATCCCTCCATGCCCCGGCTATCGAATCCGCCATCGGTCAACGTCTGAAACCCGACGCGGTCGGCTTCGCGCTCTGCTTCGCGTGAGAAGTTCAGCTGCTGCTGGATCAGCGCCGCCTGCGTCCCGACGACGGCCGCCTGTGCCAGGTCACCGCTCGACGAACCTCCAGCGCGCGATGCGAGCAACGCCAACAGCAGCGCACCGATCGCAAGTGCAGCTGACTCGCGCTGCTTCGCCAGCATGCGCGCGATGTGCCGCTGCGTTACGTGGCCGATTTCGTGTGCCATCACGCCGGCCAGCTCCGACTCTGTCTGCGCCGCAAGAACGAGCCCGGTATGTACGCCGATAAACCCTCCAGGCAGCGCAAACGCATTCAACATTGGATCGCGTATTGCAAAGAACACAAAGTCGAGCGAACGCGAAGGGCTAACCGCCACCAGCTGGTAGCCAAGTTGATTCAAATATTCGGAGGTTTCCGTATCCGGCAGATAGGCCGGATCGCGCCTGACTTCGAGCATGATCTGCTCGCCGAGCTTTCTTTCGATCGCGGGCGATAGCTCTTCGCCGCCGGCATCGCCAAGTGACGGCAAATCTATCGACTGCGCGAGCGCGGGCGGCGCGTTTAGCACGAAGCTAAAGAGGGCGACGATTAACAGTCGGAACTGGCGCACGTCAGGAAAGTACCGAGGGTAACGAGACCGTTTGTATGATAGCCAGATGTGGGTTTCGTTCCACCTTGGGTGGGGCCTAAAGTTGATAATTGACCGATGAATTCGCTAACTCACTTTGACGGGGCGGGCCGCGCGCAGATGGTCGATGTCGGCGACAAGGCTGTCACGCACCGCGTCGCCGTAGCCAGCGGTCGCATTTCGATGCAGCCTGCGACGCTGCAACTAATCAGCACTGGCGGCGCCAAAAAGGGTGACGTACTCGGTGTCGCCCGTATCGCGGCGATTCAGGCAGCGAAGCGCACGCCAGAACTGATTCCACTGGCGCATCCCGTACCAATCACAAAGATCGCAGTCGATTTCGAAGTTCAATCTGAAACGAACTCGATCGAATGCCGTGCCCGGGTTGAGACGCACGGCCAGACCGGTGTCGAAATGGAAGCGTTGACAGCGGTGCAAATTGGCTTGCTGACGATTTATGACATGTGCAAGGCAGTCGATCGCGGCATGGTGATCGACGCGGTCCGAGTGCTCGAAAAGCGCGGCGGCAAGTCCGGCAGCTACGTGGCCGCGACCTAAGCGCCCCGTGCGGTTTTATTCGGCTGACGAAGTCCATGCTGCGCTGAGCCTTACGGCGCTTGCTGACTGCATTGCCGAGGCGCTGAAGGCGGAAACAGTCGCACCGCTGCGTCACGCGTACGCGCTTTCCGACACAGATTCATTACTGCTGATGCCAGCATGGAGCGCAGGCGAGCGAGGTGCGATCGGCATCAAGCTCGTCACTGTGATTCCGCGCAACAGCCAACGCAACTTGCCAACCGTCAACGCACTGTACGTCCTGTTCGATCGCGACAATGGCGAGCCGCGCGCAGTCATCGATGGCGAAGCGCTGACAGTGCGGCGAACTGCCGCGGCGTCGTTGCTGGCAGCGCGCTACCTTGCTCGAAACGATGCACGGCAGGTGCTGATCGTTGGGACCGGCCGGCTAGCGCGCTTCATGGCGCACGCGCACTGCGCCAACCGCAATGTCGAACGATTGTGCATTTGGGGCCGCACTCCGAGCAGCGCGCAAGCGCTCGCGGCGGTATTGCAGCACGAAGGATTGCCGGCCGAGGCAGTGGGCGATCTGCAACGCGCCGTGCATCGATCACACATCGTGAGCTGCGCAACTACCGCCACGTCGCCGGTCGTGCGCGGTGAATGGCTCTCACCCGGGACTCATCTCGACCTTGTCGGTGCATTCAAGCTGAACATGCGGGAGGTCGATGATCAAGCAGTGGCAAGCTCGCACGTCTACGTCGATACGTTCGTGGGCGCCCTTGCCGAAGCGGCAGACATCACCGAGCCCATTGCGCGCGGTTTCATTGCGCGAAGCGATTTACGGGGCGAGCTTGCAGACCTGGTAACTGGGCGTCGTCCAGGTCGAGGTGAGGACGGCGAAATCACACTGTTTAAATCCGTAGGCACCGCGATCGAGGATCTGGCCGCAGCGCAGATGCTGGTTGGCAGACGCGGTGTGTAGTTAACCAGCGAGTAGCTCGCGCGCGTGTTTGCGCGTTGTATCGGTGATTTCCTGCCCGCCAAGCATGCGCGCGACTTCCTCGATGCGCGTCTTACGATCGAGTTGAACCATGTGGGACACCGGCCTGCCGTCGGCCCTGTCTTCCTTGGTTACTCGATAGTGTTGATCGCCATGGGCGGCGACTTGCGGCAGGTGCGTCACCGCGAGTACTTGTCGGCTCTGACCGAGTTGCTTCAACAGCCGGCCAACTGTGTCGGCAACCGCACCGCCGATGCCGGCGTCGACTTCATCAAAGATTAGGGTCTCAACCGGGGTTGCGCTAGCGGCTATCACCGAAATTGCAAGGCTGATGCGCGCGAGTTCTCCGCCGGACGCAACGCGAGCGAGTGGCTTCGGACTGATACCGGCGTGACCCGCAACCAGAAATTCGACTCTGTCGATTCCCGATGCGCTCGCCTCGATCGAGGTCAGCTGCGCTTCGAAGCGACCGCCTGCCATGCTGAGATCCTGCATCGCGCGTGTGACCTCACCGCTCATCTGCTTGGCCGCCTTCGTCCGCTTTTTCGACAAATCCTGTGCAGCCTTTTCGTACGCCTCGCGGGAGGCCGCCTCGCGTGCAAGAAGTGCTTCGAGATCGCTCGCCGCAGACAACGCCTTCAGTTTGTCTCGTGCGCTATGCCAGGCTTCGGTCAAGGCTTCGGGCGCTGTCTTGAATTTGCGCGCGGCGGCATGTAGAGCGGACAGACGCGCGTCGATGTCGGCAAGACGCGATGCGTCGAGATCGGTCTTGTCCAAATAGCGCGTCAACGCGGAGATCGCCTCGTCGAGTTGGATCTGCGCAGCATCGAGCAGCTCAGCGATCGGAGTGATGCGCTCGTCATAAAGCGCGAGCTGCGTAAGCCGCGTGTGCACAGCGGCGACCTGCGAAATTGCGGAAGTGTCGGCCTCGCTTAGTGTGTCGATCGCAGCCCGCGCACCCTCCAGCAATCCAGCCGCGTGCGACAGTCGCTTGTGCTCTGTGGAGATCTCGTCCCACTCGCGCAGCTGGGGGGAAAGCACGTCCAGCTCGTCGACAATCCAGCGCAGCCTGTCCTGCTCGGCCATTGCAGTGGCGGCCATTGTTTCGGCTTCCGCACGTGCGCGCTGCGCGCCTTTCCAAGCGGCGAACGCTTCTGTCACTACGCGACGGGAGGGCATTAACCCACCGTGCTCGTCGAGC